>CAYLWW010000149.1:0-1522 GCA_964387585.1 uncultured Candidatus Midichloriaceae bacterium | reverse complement strand
CGAGCGACTGGGAAATGCAGCGGCGACACAAGCGCACTGCGAACGAGAAAGAGAAGCGGTGAACCGGCGCCAGTTCGTAAGATCGGCGGGAAGCGCCCTGCTGGCGCCCTCGGCTGTGCTGCTGCTGCCGAAGCAGGCCGCTGCCCTCCTCGTCACGCAGAGTGGCCCACGGCGTCGCGTCAGCGCCGGTAGCGGTTCGGGCTTCACGCCGGATAGCGGTTGGAGCTACACGGGCTCACCGCACAGCACGATGGTGATTACTAAGTCGGCAGGCGGACTCGGACTGCCGACAGACGCACGTGCGCTCATGCGGGCGCCACTCGATGCAAATTTTGCGCTGAACTCGGATTACAGCCGGCTCAGCACGACGATGACCGCGCGTCCGGGCTGCACCATCGTGACGGACGTGAAGCCGACCGGCGCCGCAGGCGCCGCGCGCCAGTCGTGGCCCATAGGCTCAGCCGGCAGCGACGATCACACGTTGTTCGCAAACGACCCGGTTTGCTCATGGTCGGGTGACTATGTTTTCGTGTCGGTCCAGCGTTACTACAACTGGGACAACGCTGCGACGTACAACAACAAGACCATCCGATACTGGGGCCCATCTGGTGCTGCGAGTGGGATTCCAGATGTCTACGTCCTGCCGGGCTCGGGCGACGGCGCATCCAGAATCATCACGGAGAGCAGCGGAGCGTGGGACTACCATGATACCTGCGACGCAGCGACGCCGTACTACGACGCCAACATGGCGGCGGACCAGTGGTACTACGACGAGCACGTGTTCAAGGAATCGAGCGGCGCCAACTTCACCGGCATCGTGCGCCACTATCGCAACGGCGCTCGCGCTCACCCGGAAAGCGTTGGCTGGAACACTCGCGGCGACTCGGGCGGTGCGCTCACGGCGAAATCGACGCTGTACCTTGACCAGTTTTCGAACCCGACCTCGACCGGAATGGAAACCGGGTCGAAATATCTGTACTTCCACGATCTGCACATCACGGACACTGGCTGCTTCTTCCTGAGCAGCGAAGCCTCACTCACGTCGCTGACGATGAATGGCGAGAATGATCCCGGCGTGAAGCGCGTGTACCAGTACATCACCGATGCGCCAGCCTCTGACATGGGCTGCGAGCTGGATATGTACGCGGGCGAATACGGCGCAACAAATGGCCTGTACCTGTGGTATCGGCCGCCCGGCGGCGCGACGCCTGAGCGTGCGGGCCGCGTCAACCTGTAAGAGGACCTCCGTGAAGCACTTCACCGCACTGCCGCAGCGTCTGGTGTTGACGCTGTTCCTTGCGCTTGCCGGCGCTCCCCCGGCGTTCGCCGCCCTGGTCTGGGGCTATGACGGTGCGGGCTGGACCTCCACTGACGAAGGTGTCCAGACCACCGGCGGTATCAGCTTCGGCCTAAACGACGACAACGGCACATCGATCACGGCCGTAGGCTCCGCGACGGTTTCGACCGGCTATTGCCACGTGTCGGTGTGGCAAACAGCGACCAGCGCCAAGATGGTCGTGTA
>CAYLWW010000148.1:0-1541 GCA_964387585.1 uncultured Candidatus Midichloriaceae bacterium | reverse complement strand
CGATCCGCCACACCCGGCGCAGGGGTCGCTCGACGGTGATGCGGGCGAAGCCGAAGTCCGCGTTACCCATGACCTTCACGCCCGGGTCATCGGTCTCGAGGGCGTTGACGAACAGGTCGGTGATCTCGGCGATGGCCTCGTCGGTGAGCTCCTTGCGCTTGTCGCCGAGGCTCTTGCGCATCTTCGTGCCCATGTCGCGGGCATCGACGAGGACGACCTTGCCCCGGCGGTCCTCAGGCTTGCGGTTGGTGAGGATCCACACGTACGTGTTGATGCCGGTGTTGTAGAACATTTGGTCGGGCAGGGCGACGATGCCTTCGAGGAGGTCGCGTTCGAGGATCCAGCGGCGGATCTCGGACTCCCCGGACCCGGCGGCGCCGGAGAACAGTGGGCTGCCGGACAGGACGATGCCCATGCGGGTGCCGCCATCGACCCAGGCGGTCTTCGGGTCATCGGCGACGGGCTTGAACTTGCTGATCATGTGCTGCAGGAACAGCATCGACCCATCGGATACCCGGGGCAGGCCGGCTCCGAAGCGGCCGTCCCAGCCGAGCTTGTCGGCTTCGTGCCGGATGGGATCGGCGTAGGCCTTCCAGTCGACCCCGAACGGAGGGTTGGCCAGCAGGTAGTCGAAGTGATGGCCGGCCCACTTGTCCTCGGTGAGGGTGTTGCCCAGCTGCATGCGACTGGGATCCGAGCCGGTGATCATCAGGTCCGAGCGCGCGATCGCCCAGGTCTCGGGATTGAGCTCCTGCCCGTACACCTCCAGGTGGGCGTGCGGGTTGAGCAAGGCGAGGGTGTGCTGGGCGACGGTGAGCATGCCCCCCGTGCCAGCGGCCGGGTCGTAGATCGTGCGCACCGGGCGCTCACCCGACAGTGCTTCAACGTCCTCAGTGAAGAGCAGGTTCACCATGAGGCGGATGACCTCGCGCGGGGTGTAGTGCTCACCGGCAGTCTCGTTGCTCATCTCCGAGAAACGGCGAAGAAGCTCCTCGAAGATGTAGCCCATGGCCTCGTTCGAGACCCGGTCCGGGTGCAGGTCGAGGTCGGCGAAGTCCCCAAGGACCTGGTAGAGGATGCCGGCCTTGTCGAGGCGGGTGATCTTGTCGTCGAACCGGTACTCCTCGAGCACCTCGACGGCGTCGGGCGAGAAGGCGTTGACGTAGGCGCGGATCGACGCAGCGACGTTCTTGTCATCGTTGAGCAAGGTCGTGAACGTCAGCGGTGAGGTGTTGTAGAACTGCTGGCCCGCAGCCTTGCGCAGCAGCGCCCGAGTCCCGGGGCCGTCCTCCAGCCCCTGGGCCTTGGCCAGCACGGCGGCCTTGGTGGGCTCCAGCACGGCGTCGAGGCGGCGCAGCACCAGCAGCGGCAGCATGACCGAGCCGTACTCGTGCGGCTTCAGGTGACCGCGGAGCTTATCCGCCACCTTCCACACGAACGCGACCTTGTCGCTGAACCCATCGACCTGGCTGCTCAACCCGGCTCCCCTTCCCCCCACTCGTCCGCACCCCGCATGGACAGTGCCCACCACGGCCCGAAAC
>CAYLWW010000147.1:0-1551 GCA_964387585.1 uncultured Candidatus Midichloriaceae bacterium | reverse complement strand
ATATTCCACTCTTCGGCAGATGTTTTTCTAGCTGCAACTATTTCAGTATTTTTCTTTTGCTCTTCAATGGCGTTTTGCGCCATTTGCTTTTCTAACTCATCTTCTGGATAAGTAAAGCGAAGCTGCCAAGTGCCAGCAGCATCATTGACGCTGTGCGCCTTGCCGCCGATCAATTCAAAGGAGTACGAGCGAACACGTTGATTGCTAGAGTTTTGCGTAAGAATGTTTAAATTTGTATTCGCACTTTCAAGAATTGGTTTTATAGACAAGTAATTGCCTACTGATTTAATTTGCCATGCCATAGGGTCGCCAGCCGCGATATGCGTAATGCTTTCTTCTGGGGCAAATACAATCAGTGTGTCTTGAAACTCATTAGCAACAACGCTAAAAACTTGAGAATCGCGGTACTCAATTAATTTAATGCGAGGGTCGAGAAACCCATTCCTGGGCTTCTCTTCAGCAACAGCGAAAGGCGAAAGTGCTACGGTCAACATAGTTGCTGCTAATACTAAAGTTTTCATTTTCATTTTGCTTCTCCTGATGCAATTTCAGCATCTTCACGCCATTTAGTTGTTTGGAACCCGAAAGGGTTGTTATATCTATCGTTTTCTGTTTTTGCTTCAAGTGAATAGGCAAAGGACATTGTTATCACCCAAGGTGTAATTGTTTCTTTGTCTACAGTTTTTTCAATTTTATTAATTCTGATACTGGCCGTATCTTTATCTAAAAATGAAACACTTTTAACTTGAACGCTAACCGTTGTTGTCTCGCCGTAAATTTGAAACGGGCTTGTAGGCTTCTTAGGGTCAAACCAGCGATCATAATCAGTGAATACTCTTTTATCTGACAGGTATTGAACCGTCACATAATTTTTTTGTAAGTCCTGTCTATCGTATGTAACGCGAGCCATCACATACTTAACAATCCAATATTTTGTAAGCACTTCGCTTTGTGTTAGAGAACCTTTTTTAAGTGGCTGTGCCACCTTTGTCTCGCCACTTATCGTGTTTACTTCAATTGTGTAAGGAACAGTAGTTTTTAAAGGAACAAGCAAAACTAATGCGATTGCTAACAACAAAGTGATAATGAAAAATCCGGTAGCGATTTTCCAACCTAAGTTTCGTTGTCTTATGGCGTTATCGTATAACTCTTCCTGCCATTCCAAAGACTTTTGGTAATATTCAGTCTTTGGGTCATCTTTAATTTTTTCGTGAATCATTAGTTTTTCCTTATGCTTCCGCGTCTAGCGCGATTGTATAAACGTTGAACACCAGACAAGCCCGCTTTGCCAGCATTGCCAACCGATTGATAAAAAGAACCGCGATTGCGTGAAATCTGTTTAGCCGCAGAAGAGAACGCGCCCATCGTTGTTAATTGCGCACCTCCGGCTAATCCCGCCGCCGTTGACGGTACTTGCCACAAAATAAAACAACCAACAAAGCTAACAATGCAAAGCGGTGCAATAGTGTCAATTGTTGGGTCGGCTTCTGGTACAGCCTCCAATGCTTTTTTGATAATATCTCAGTGTGTAAAAATGAATTTCAGAACTAA
>CAYLWW010000146.1:0-1554 GCA_964387585.1 uncultured Candidatus Midichloriaceae bacterium | reverse complement strand
TTTAAATCTTCGGCAACAACTTCCCAGCTGCCCGCGGCGCATTTGATGGCAAAGCGCTCAGTAAACTGGCCTTCCTGCGATATTTCTTTGGAGACTCGGCGAATTTCTTGCACCATCTCCTGGTTAAAAACTGCCAGCTCATTAAATGCCTGGGCCACTTCAATTGACTCGGGGGTGTTGCCGGGAGGCATGCGAAAGGTGAGATCCCCTTGCTTCATGCGACGCAAGGCGTTAACGATGGCTATATGACTGTCTGTTTTGCTGGGATCATTAGATGTCATCTAGTCAAGGTACCTCTGGCATCCTTCTAATAAACATTTCAACCCCTGGATATTTGCTTGGCGCGACTGAGTTTAGACCGACTATTTGTCCTGGGGTTCCCGATTTTAACGCCTGGCTATATATATTGTTTAAAAAGTGCAGAAATGGCCCTTTTTGAACCCGTCAATTGTGCCCACAGTTTATAATTTACCTGATGGTAAGGTGTGTGTGTTGAGCTGGGCACACTTTGTACCAATGTTTATAGCTTTTGAATGGTAGCCCATGTCTCCCAGTTTTAACCAGAAAACGGCATATGCCTTAGTTATTGCTGGATTTATCTTTATTGCCTCAGTCGTCTGTCTCTTTGCAAGCGCCTATTGGTTGCTTGAGGCTAAGCATTGGGTAGACCATACCAATCAGGTGATTCAACGCACCAAAGATTGCCTTATTGTCTTGCTCAATTGTGAGACCGGTCAAAGAGGCTATGTTTGCACAGCAGACAAAAGCTTTTTGGAGCCACTTAAAAAGTCAGAGCTGTCTGTCGCCACATCTATTGCCCAGGTGCGGCAGTTAGTCCAGGACGATAGTGAAGAGACAAGCCGAATTGTAGAGATTGAACGGCTGGCTAAAGTCAAAATGGACTTTGTCAACCAGGTCCTTGTTGCCTATCAGACTTCGCCTGCCGCGGCCAGTGCGCTTATTGCTACGGGGCAGGGCAAGCGCACAATGGATGCTATCCGCCAACTAATTGCTCAAACAGAGTCTCACCAATTAGCTTTGCTAGATAAACGCAAAGAAGAAGTGGCCAGGCTGCAAAATCTTATAATAGGTATCATCGTGCTACTGACTATCCTCGAAGGAGGGAGTCTAATTTACATCTATAACCTCAATAGAGTGTACGCAGATGTCCAGCGCAAGAGTATTGACGCATTACAAAGTGAAATAGCTGTACGTCTTAAAACCGAGGCTAATTTGCGTGAAACCGCCACCAATTTGACCCGCAGCAATGAGGATTTGCAACAGTTTGCTTATGTCGCCAGCCATGATCTACAAGAACCGCTGAGGGCCGTGCAGGGCTTTACCTCGCTACTGGCCAAGACTTATAGAGACCAGCTCGACGAGCGCGCTCTGGGCTGGATTGATCAGTCTACTCAGGGAGTTGAGCGCATGCGCACTCTCATCAATGGCTTGCTCGAATATGCCAGAGTCGAGTCCCGTGGCGGCGATATGGTCTCTGTTAACTTAAACGAGTTGCTCAAAGACGTGCAAATTGTTCTAGCTGAGTCCATTGCC
>CAYLWW010000145.1:0-1556 GCA_964387585.1 uncultured Candidatus Midichloriaceae bacterium | reverse complement strand
TATTTAGCGTCGCTGACTATGACGAGGGGCGCGTCAGGGGCGGGGCGGCGGTGCCTGCGTTGCCAGCCGGTTCAAATCTGATGATTCTTGGTCACAGTTATGTGACCTATGACCAATCAACGTCTCCGGCGAAGCCGGGACCGATCACGAATATCAGTTCAAAGATGACCGGCGTATCCGCGTGGATCAAAGGCCTCGATCAACGCTTCAATATGGATACGTGGGCCGATGTCGCCGCTCCGTTCAAGACGGCAATTTCTAATAATGACGTGTCCGGCGCGTGCAATGGGTTCAGCGGCGCAACGCTGTTCGATCTCTATAACGACCCGACAATCTTGGATTATTACCTCGCGCGCGGCGCGAAGATCATCTTCCTCCAGCTTGGCACGAACGACATCACGAACGCTGGCATCACGCTGGCGAACATGCAGACGTACTTCAACTACATCTACGGTCGGGTATACGCTTCCGGCGCGTGGCTCATCGCGGAAACGATCTATCCGCGCTCTGCCTCAGGCGTAGCCCCGATACCAGATGGGGATGCGCGTCTCGATAAACTGATCGCTTACAACGCTTGGCTTCGCGGCCTGTCTCTACCGAAATATCGGGTGAGTGACATTGCATCGGTCTTGGGAGAGCCGCGCCCAAATCAGTCTTACTGGTTGCAAGCTGACCGTCTGCATCCGCAGGATTGCGCCGCTTACGAAAGCGCGAAACTGGTTCTGCCAATCTTGCAGAGCATCGTCGCCTCTGGTTCATACGCAAACATGTCACCCGATCCGACGCTAAACAATATCATGCCCAACGCTCAAATGAGCGGGGCGGGCGGTTCGGTTCTGAGTGGTGGCGGTGGCCCAACCCCTACGGGCAGCGTTCCGACAGGCTACCAAGTTTCAAATTTTACAGGCGGCTCAAGTTACGCCTGCTCAAAATTCTCGACGGACGTTTCTGGCTATGAGGGCGTTCAGGTTGCCATCTCGCCAAATAATGACGGCACCGCGACACATGAGGTCCGCTTAACGCAGGCGGCGAACGTGCTCTTGTCGGCCCTGAGCCTGTCAGTTGGCGACTGGCTGCAATGGATGCAGTACGTGGACTTTTCGGCCTGGACCGGATGGACCGCAAGGCAAGCTACGATTTCGTTGGGAAGCAGCGGTAGCAGTCTCTGGACCACTATCGCTGATAACCCGCTCAACTCGTCGCTATATTTCCAGCCGTCCGACGCACAATCGCGATGGATGGTATCTGAGCCATTTCAAATCCCCAGTGGGGTTGATCGCCTGCGTTTCACAAGTGGTCCCTGTCTGGCGATTCGTTTTAACTCGACCGTCGCGGGTCCGGCATCCTTCAAGGTGAGCAAGCCAATCCTGCGAAAGATTTCGTCACCGCTGACCGCATGGAATTTGCCATGACCTACCAACTCCTCATGCTCTGGCTCGACATCAATCTGGCGTTTGTGGCCTTAAAAGCTAATCGCGCTCCCTCACGGTTGAGCGCCAATGAACACCGCCGCCGGGTTACGGGCGTTTGAGAGCGTGTCTCACACAACACGCGGT
>CAYLWW010000144.1:0-1560 GCA_964387585.1 uncultured Candidatus Midichloriaceae bacterium | reverse complement strand
CCAATCCCCAATCCCCAATCCCCAATCCCCATTATATTTGAATTAAATAAATTTATTAAAAATCTGTTTTTATATATATAAACTGATTTAAATTAATTTAAATTATTTTAAATTAATTTATTTTTCTAATGATGCGGCAAACTCTAATTTAGATCTCAGCTTATTAATATTCTTACTACTTTCAGCTTCATGCTTCTTCAGTTTTTCTAAAACGGCTTTCAAATTTTCTATCACTACATCAAACTCCTTTTCTTGAATTTTATACTGATTAATTTCAATTTCAAGCATTTTTACATACGAAAATAACTCAGCTTTATTGTTAAACCGTCTTATTTAAATTATTATTAGTATTATTATATTATTAAATTTATTATTAAATTTATTACTTACTTCTCTATGTTATACAGGTGGTTACTCTCCCAGCCTTCTATTAATGCTTGATAAAAATCATTTTTCTTTTTATCGTATTCTTCAAATGCTTGCTTCAATTTCTTATTATTATTAGCTAGTTTACTAATTTGATTACTCCATTCTGTTTCTTTAACATCTAAGTTTCTGGGATTAGTATTTTTAATAATTTAAAAATAATTAAATAATTTATAAATTACCTTTTAATCAGATCTAAAGCGTCCTGCTTATCTTTTAATAAAGCCTTACACTTCGCCTCTAAAAACTCCTTCTCACTCTCCTTCTCCTTTTCTAAATTAACCAAAAAGCGGAGTTGAGCATCATTCTCCTCCTTAATCCGCTGAATCTTAGCCTTCAAATCCTCAGGGGGAGTAGATAGCATTTTTACCGCAGATATTTTCTTTTTAGGGTGTTCTTCGTTAAAGAGCTTTCTCGGAGTCTGGCCTAGCTCGATTATTCCGAGTAAGTAATTTAATCGCTTGGTCTCTCCAAAGTCATCGTAGTTAAAGTCATCATATGTTGTAGCTTGAAATAGGTTATCAGCTTTTTCTGCTTCTTTACCTCTTTGCTTATACCCGAATATCAGGTCAATCCAGTCATTGATGTGACAACTAACGTATTCTGATTCTAATGCTGCTCTGTTAATACTTATTAAATCTTTCGGGTTTTTTGCCCATTTAGGGAGAATCACATTGTCTATACTTCTACCATCTTGTGTTTTTCCGAAGTAAATTTCATTTACGTTTATTAAAAACTCTCCATCTGAGCTGAAAAATCTGTTGTTTTGATAAGTATTTGGAATTGTTATTGTGATTATTAATAAGTTGATATTTTGGTAAGCATAAATAACAGAAATATAATAAATCAGTAAGAAAAAATGAGTGAAAAAATGAGTAAAAAATGAGTAAAGATTAGATTAGTCAAAGTAGAGTGTAATGTAATTAACATAATAAGTTTGAATATAAATTTAAGTAAAAAATGTTGATAAAAGTACATATTTAAAGTTTAAAGTTATTATTCAAACTTACTCAGGAGTTAATTCATAAACATGATTAGTAGAACTATCAATCAAATAATCCCAACAATCTTTCAAAGAGTAAAAAATCCTATCACTTTTATCATGTTTACCACTATTCAACCGTAACGCAAAAT
>CAYLWW010000143.1:0-1571 GCA_964387585.1 uncultured Candidatus Midichloriaceae bacterium | reverse complement strand
CATCTATACCGCGCTCGACAAATCCGGCAATGGCAACCACGTAATACAGGCCACGGCGGGCAATCGTCCAAACTGGAACAAGGCAGGATATGCTGATTTCGTCTCTGCGTCATCGCGCTATCTGTTTAGAACGGATGACATGGGGTTCTCGCCTGGTGGAGAGTTGTCACCTGAATGGTCAATATTTGTATGGCTCGCCGCGCCCACTATCGGCACGTCGCAATACTGCTGTTCATTCGGCCAGAATGTTGACACTGACCCGGCAATAGCACTCTCGTCAAATTCCACGACTGCCTCAACCCTATCCATGTTCATTCGTGATGACGGCGGCGTAAACAGCCATGCGCTCACCGTTGCATTGCAGACGAATTCATTTGTCAGTGCGGGCCAGATGGTAGGTGTTACTGTTGGTGGCCCGGAGACTGGTGCAAGGGTGCAGCCGTGGCTGAATACCACACGTGGGACCGTTGCAGCGTTGTCGAATTATTCAGGTGTTCACACATTGAACCGCTTTACGCTTGGGGCTCTGGTGCGGTCAACAGTCACCAACTATCTCAACGCTGCGATGTATCAGTCTCTTGTCATCAACAGGGCACTGAGGCAGGGCGAAGTGACGGCACTCTACGGTGACTGGATCAAGCGGGTCGCACAATGACAATTCTCACGGTCCACGTTCACGACATTACAATGGCGGCACCTGACATCATCTGCGTCCGCGTGCGGGACCAGGAAGTCGTCAAGGGCGGGTATCACGTCAACGGGGCAGGGCCCGAAGCCGGTGCATTGTATGCTGTCGTCTCGCGCACGCATCCGGTCACGCTGGCAACGCAATACGCTCGCATTTCAGGCAAAAACAAGGACTATCTCTGGTTCTTCGATACGCTGCCGACCGCATGGGCGGATCGGGCTGCAATGGACAACATTGCAAATTATCCGACCATTGGTGGGCGCACGGTTACTGCTGTTTATCGCACTACGCTTCCCTATGACCAAGGGCGGAACTACACAGGGGTTCAGGAAGGCTCCTTTGCAGTCATGGAGCACACGTTATACCTCAAGCTGTCAGGCACGCTTGCTGCGGGCACCTATACGATCAGCATAACAGGCAACACATTCCCCTCTACGTCATTTACCTTCAATGACAAGGTAACGCGGTGCAGCTCCATCTCCGCAACCATGATGGGCCATCGTCCCGCTGACGGTGACAAGGCAGCTTATCTCAAACTTTGGCTTCCGCTCGGCCCGAATGAAGGCGCCGTTGATCTGGTGACGGCTTACAGTTTGACGAATTTCTATGTCATTAACACCGCAGGGACAACGGTCTACACAGGGACGATTACACAGAGGCTTGCACCGACCGACACTGAGACCCAGGTTGCGAGTATTCGTTATCCGAGCACGGCGACAGCCCCCAAGATTGCCACGGCTGTAAACGACGCAACGAATACAATCACCATTGCAGGCCACGGATTCTCGACTGGCGAATACAAATACCTGGCGGGATTCTATACCGCAGCTGGCACACTATGCACGGGCACCGATGCCGCGCAGCAAATCACGGTGGTTGATGC
>CAYLWW010000142.1:0-1574 GCA_964387585.1 uncultured Candidatus Midichloriaceae bacterium | reverse complement strand
TTATCTAATGGGGGATTTGTAGTTGTTTGGCAAAGTAAAGGACAGGATGGGGATGGTTTTGGTATATATTACAAGTCATTTTTTATTCCAACTCAATCTGCATCAGAGTTAAAACCGGAGCCAACTCAATCTGCATCAGAACTAGAGTCAATTGTCATAGATTCTAATACTTTCCTCACAATAACAAAAAATTTTGAAGCTCAGTTAGTATGCGATATAAATCAAACTATTGATCTTGATTTTAGAGATTATACAACAAGCACAAGAGATAAAGTGAAGGAGTTGAATCTTATTCTAATATCATTACCTAAAATTGGATTTTTATCTAATGGAAAAGAAAAGGCTATTTTATCTAATCCATATAACTTAACAGAATTAAGTTATATAGCTGAAAACTGCGAAATTGATAGAACAGAAGAGTTTAGTTATATATTGATTAATAAAGAGGGATTGGAGAGTAATATATCTAATGCTAAAATAAATATAGTGGCCGTGGGGGGCCAGCCATTATTAAAGCAAGAGTGGTTTTGGGGTATGATAGCTTGTATAACTGGTGTCCTATCTCTTTTAGTGGCAGTTATTAGTTATTATAAATGTTGTAAAAAAGAAGAAAACAATGCATCGCCACCAATAGGTATAACCTCAGCTACTGGAAGAGAAATAGAATTAATTAAGTATGGAAGTTCAGATATATGCTTTAAATATTATACTGATGATAGTTGTAAAAAAACAACATGGGTAGGAAGTAATGATTTTATACTCGTTTACAACTATAATAATACAAATGAGGTAACTGGAGATAAAATAGTTCTTACAAAATGGTGTGTTGAAGCCAAAAGTGATTTTGAAGCTATGCTATGTAGATTTGATACTAATAATGATAAGATATTTAATGCACTTGATCAAGAATATAGCAAATTCTACCTATGGCAAGACCAGAATCAAGATGCTATATCGCAAGAATGGGAGTTAATTACTTTAAAAGATGCGGGATTAGTGAGTATAGATTTTAACAGTATTAATGAAGTTATATATGATATAAATTTAATAGAAAGTGCGGGTGGAATACTAAATACAGGCGCTGTTTTATGGGAAGATGGTAAAATTACTATCGCTTATGACTTGATTTTTACTCATGATGCTTAAGGAAGGGAGGTAGTGTTTATAATAGCTAAAGCTTTGTTAAAAAATAAAACAAGAGATATTTTGAGCATTTCAGCACACTTGAGGGTGTAATATACTTTGTGTAAGATAGTCCACCCGCCAAAATAATAAAAAATAAGAAAAAGGAATAATCAAAAAAGAAGAGAATTGCTGCTCAAAATAAAAAATGACAGTGTAAATTTCAAATTTTTTTGAAAAATGAAAGAAAATCAAAATTTAGGGTAAGAAGTACCATCAACGCATAGCGAAGAGGGGCAAAGTGGCTGCAAATGGCAGATTATGGCATGGCGAGTAGTTTATGTGCGATATTTGGTCTACCATTGGTGTTCCCTCATATTTTCAGACGCAATTGTACTATAGCTAAAACAGTATAAAAGAGTCACGTTATATGTTAAAGTAGCCTATAACAT
>CAYLWW010000141.1:0-1588 GCA_964387585.1 uncultured Candidatus Midichloriaceae bacterium | reverse complement strand
CAAAGCTTCTAACACAGGTTTTATTATTCCATCATCATTTGCTATATGAAGCCCATAAATAACTTTTATTTGCTTATCTTTACTAATATTTTCATTAGTTAAGGAAATATTATCCAATATTTCTTCGAAATTATCCTTCCCATTTCCTATAAAAAGCTCTGATCCTGTAATTCCAACTTCACTTGCTTTTTTTACAAAATAATTTAATACTTTTTCGATTGAAGCAGCTGCAAACTCTAAACCTTGACCTGTTTCTAGCACTTTTTTTGTTAAATATTCAGAAATTATGTTTTTAATATTACCATAAAAAATATTTTTTAATCCTAAAAAAACCTCGTCTTTATCAGACATTTCTTCTATATTTAACATTAAACGATTTAATACTTCTACTCCTCTTAATGCTGCTGCTACAAAAATGCTTATCTCACTGACTTGTTCAGTCAATGGTGACTTTAATTTAAAAAAATCATCTTTATATATTCCATATTTTTTTGCTAAATTATATAATTTGATTATGCCATCTCCTTTTGTTATTAAACAGTCATAAATCATCTGATCTGTAATTTCTTTATCGATGATAGTGCCAAGAGTTACTCCTAGCTCCTTCGCTTCTTTTAATAAGAATTCAAGTTTAGAAATATAATGTTCTTGATGAGCATAAAATACATATGTATATTTATACCATAAAGTCCCTAAAGAAGATTTACCATTAAAAAGAGAGATTTTATTACTATCTGTCTTGTTGCTATTAACAAAATTTTCTATAGTTCTTAATTTTTCAAATAATGTTTTAATAAAACTTGTATCGGGGCTTCTATTTAAAAAATGCTCATAGGTTGAGCGAGATTTGAAAAATTCATTATAATTTTTATCTATAGGAATAAACCGTCCTACTATGTTTCCTAGCTTAGTTGTTCCTAATATTTTGTTATCATTTTCTATAACACTTTTCCAAAGGCTTTCGTAATAATCCAAGTACAACTCAAATAAATCTTTTTTCTCTTTATAGGAATTACTATAGTAAAAAAGTTGATCCAGGATATCACATCCATCTGATAGTATGTAATGCTTGTTAAGCGAAGATAAAATAACTTTAAAATGAGATACAGGAATTGTACTACTTGTATTACGTAATATATAAAGCATTAACTCCTTATTATCTCCCACTGATCCTTTATAAAAACTGAATAATAATTTTGTATCCTCAATATTATCACTTTCTATAGCCTTAGTAACAATTTTCCTATTATGGCAAAAAAATTCTCTTATAATTTCCTTATTAAGCTCAATTCCTAACTTTTTTTCGAGATTAGTTGGCGATAATTTAGATTTCTTTAAGAAATTAAAGAATACATTAGAAAATTCATTATTACTAAATGCTTGCTCTAATAACTCTGAATTTTTAGATAGTAATTTTAAACTACCTAAAAAGCTATTTACAAGCTCTTTTAATTGATCTGAATTTAAATTTTCAATTGCTACAGATTGGTATTCTTGTACGAATTTATTAGCGTAATTATTATGTGTCTCTAACATTATAAAATTATATTTAGATAATTTATAGGATTAGGAGATCATAGTATAAATT
>CAYLWW010000140.1:0-1621 GCA_964387585.1 uncultured Candidatus Midichloriaceae bacterium | reverse complement strand
AGGACTTTTTTACGTAAATCTAATGAATATAACATCCCTTATTTATATCAATTATTCATATTAATCTCAACTGGAATGACTATAATTCATCACTTTTATTCTTAAATCATATGAATATGGCATTTTTATACCTTTTTAAGCAGAATATATAAGAAATATCTTTTAACATCACTAACTATATGTTATAAGCTATGCTCCACGACACTATAGCTGTAAAGCAGTAAGTATCTGGCTTAAAAGAGATATTAAAACGTTTGACTTATTCAAGAAGCACTCTTTTATCCAATCCAAGCTGCTGCTGTTTTCACCTTTATTGTCCAGCATTTTTAAGTCTACCAAGCTCCCAAAACATCTTGCTTCGATGCAAATATGCATTTATTGCGCTTTTTCCAACTAACCAATTCGTTTTTTCTACTGACAAAATAAATTTACCAGTGCCAAATAGGCCTTTGATTGCGTTAAGAAAAAAGTTCTTTCAACGTAGTTTTTGCTATAAAATCTTTCCACCTGTCGCACTTTTGAATCGGCTTTTGCACCTCCTGGAATATAGGCTGATAACCCCTTAGAGCTCACTTGCCTGCTCTTGTATATTTCTTTTATTATGTCTACAGCCAGGCTAATTTCAGGCGTGCATATTTCAAAATATTGTTGTATAGTTGCTCTCATGAGGTGCTCTTTTTGTTAGAAAGTCACCTTATACCTCATTTTCCACTAATCTCAATTCTTTGTGCAACTTCTTAGCGAATGCTTCACATCCCTGTCAGGGAGTTTTTAATATATATAAATTACTCAAATAATTTTATATACATCAACAAGTAATAGTAAATTAATAAGTTTCTCTAAATGTTCAAAAAATTTTAATATTACAGCCTAAAATATTGATTAAATTCAATATTACTGCAAAGAATTAACTTGATAAAATATTTTTATACCAGCATAAACTAACATAATATAATTTAATTAATTCAAAATATTTAAAATTAAAATGGGTCAAATGATTGAGAAAGAAAAACTTCTATTAGCACAAATATTTGGTCACAATCCACTTGAATCTAATGACTATTGTTTTATAGATAAAAATGGCAATACTTCCTTACATATCGCCTTAAAACATGGGCTCAACAAAGTTGCGGAAGAAATTTTGCGTCATTCACCTTCGCTAATTAATGTTGAAAATAACGATGCACAAACTCCAATTTTTGTTTCTGATCATAATAATAATTTAGATGGCGTGAAATTATGTCTAGAGTATCATCCGCTTCAAGGTACTTTAAAAAACAACTGTTCAGATATCTTTGATAGAATCAAAGATAGTAAGCCTTATTATATTGAAACTGAGCAATTGGTGAAGTTCTATCAACCAATATCTAACAAAAACGCTGATAAATTAGTTATTATTATTGATTCGCCTGATATTCATATAAGAAGCACTTCATTTGATATCTATAACACATATTACAATCATTTTCTGATAAGTGAAGTTCCAACTTTACTTATTGGTAATCGTAAACATTCTTTAAGCTTAGAATTTATTAAAAAACAAATTGTCACGGTGCCATTACCTGAAAATATAGCTAAAGCAGTATAAAAGAGTCATGGTAGGTAGGTATTAAAGATTTCA
>CAYLWW010000139.1:750-1680 GCA_964387585.1 uncultured Candidatus Midichloriaceae bacterium | reverse complement strand
TCGTGAACGCGACCTGGCCGCCGATGGCTCGGATGTCGACGTCGTGGAACCCGGCGGTCATGTCGATCACCTTGACCTCGGGCTGCATCCCGGAGCCGACCTCGAGCACCCGGGCCCCGTCGACGTACACCTCGGCGATGCCCTCGGAGACCACGCACCACACCTGCACCGGGGTCATCGACCCGTCCCAGCGGGGCGTGACCTTGAGGGTGCGGCCGGAGAACACGCGCCACCCGGCGGAGCCCCCGGACCGCATCCACATGGCGTCCTGGTCGGGCCACGGGTCGGGCACCGGGATCTTCTTGCCGCCGAGCTTGCCGGTCGCCTTGGCGACCATGTCCTCGAGAATGACCGCGTTGCCGTTGCCGTTGAAGATGCCGGGCTGGCGCCAGTCGAACTGGCGGGAGTCGTTCACGGGGGACCGCAAGATGTGGTCGAGGTCACCGTTGCGGAAGTCCTGCTCGGCGTGGTCGGTGAGCACGATCGAGCCCTCGAGCTCGACGAGCGCGCCGACGACCGACGCGGAGCACAGCTGCTCAGATTCCTCGCCGGCGGCGCGGAGGATCCGGGTGCCGCGCTCGACGAGACCGAAGAACGCTGCCTGCCCGTTGATCGAGAACCGGACCTCCGCTCCCTCGTCGAGCGCCGCGCCGCGCCACGTCACTTCGCCGGAGCCGGGCCCGTTGATCTCCGGCGTGCACGATGCCTCGAGGACCTCGCCCGGGACGTCGGCGGTCATGCGCGGGAGGTTCCCGCCGCGCACCACCCACAGGTCCATCGGGTCGACCGGCTCCGGTTCGGGGGGCACGGACGGCAGGATGCGCGGCCCGTACGGGAGGGCGAGTCGCATGCGGATCGACCCGGGCCGGATCGGGGGCTGCGTGTTGGGTGCCACCCACTTCGCGACCGGGCCCTGTCGGAGCTGCATGC
>CAYLWW010000139.1:264-740 GCA_964387585.1 uncultured Candidatus Midichloriaceae bacterium | reverse complement strand
CCAGGTGCGGCTGGGTGATGCCTTCGCCCAGCGGAGCGCCGAGCGCGAGCACCATGCGGATCGACCCAGGCGACACCGACTCGCCGGGCACGAACGCTGGAGCCGTGTTCCCGGCCCATGCCGGGTCCGACCATGTCGACTGGCCCCAGGTGGCCACGGTTCCTACGACACCGCGATCGTGGCGTCGACGACAACGTGGTGGCCGATGAACACCGAGGTGCCCGCCTGCAACCGGGTGAGCCGGATCACGTCGTAGTGGTTCGCCGTGTTCGTGAGCGTCGGGGCCGAGCCGCCGACCCAGGTGACCAAGATGCCGGTGTGCGACGTCCAGACCGGGGTGCCGCTCACGCACACCAGCACCAGGTCCATGACCGCGAGCTCGCCGCTGTCAGTGAACGCCTCGACGTTGGCCGAGGTCAGCTCGCGCGTCACGACCCGGGCCTTCAACGGGATCGGCGTGGCGGACACCGTGTGGG
>CAYLWW010000139.1:0-254 GCA_964387585.1 uncultured Candidatus Midichloriaceae bacterium | reverse complement strand
CGCCCTCGACGTCCTCGATGAACTCGCCGGGCGTGGGCCCGTGGTGCCAGATGGTGCCAGCCGCGTGGGCCCGGCCGGCGGGAGCACCGTGGGCCTGCTCGCGCCCGCGGATGACCGACACGGAGGTGGCCGCGGCGAGGTGCGCGTACACGTACACGATCTCGGGGTCGCCGGCGAGCTCGCCGGGGTCGAGGATCAGCACCAGGTAGTCCGGCGAGGCGACGACCGGGAGGTTGGCGAACTCGGGTGACGAC
>CAYLWW010000138.1:0-1690 GCA_964387585.1 uncultured Candidatus Midichloriaceae bacterium | reverse complement strand
CACAGAATGGTTGAGCCACTCAACCTTTATTTTCAACTAGATCTGGGACATGCCCGCAAAAACTAGAGACGAATTACTTAAGTATTTGGGCTAATTAGAAACTAAATTTATAACCAACATTTATATTGTCGAAAGACTTTGTATCAACTGAGATGCCTTCTGTAGTTTTCAAGTACTCTACAAATATACCTTTATGTTCTAATGCAATTTGAAGTCCTACGCCAAACTTACTTAAATTGATATTGGCTCCCATTAGTAAGTACGACTCAGTAGCTACATCAAATTTTAAACTTGATTGAATTCTTGTAGCATCATTTTCACTTCCAAAGTTTGAGCTTAATGAATTTTCTAAATAAGGAATGCTGTAAATTAATCCAAGTCTAGGCTTAATCTCTGTTTTATTTGATACGTTGTAGCCGTTAGTACTTGTCTTAATCACTTTATTTTCAATACTTAGTGAGGCTCCAAATTGAGCGTTAGCGTTTAATGCGATTAAAGTGATTAAAGTAGCTGTTAAATTTTTCATTTCTTCTCCTTGGTTATACATCTATACTAGACCATGCCTGCAAATTAAGCAATATAAATCGTACAAATAATTCATATGCTATATAATGCGTATAAACGGTTCATACTGATAACTTGTTAAAGGGCACATTAGTCGATTGCAGCTAGTAAGTTGCAGTTAGTAAGTTAAGTGATTGCATAAAGTAATTGGTTGCAGAAGTTAGTTCATTGCAATACGTACTAATAATGCACATATTTTAGTGTACTAATAATCATCAAGTTGGTATATTATAGTATATGAGGTGCCAATGAATAAAAAAGATATACTGAAAGAAGTTAAAGAAAGCTCTAAGAAGGAGCGCATAACATTAACCATTGACCCTACTATACTACAAGGGTTCCAAGATGAGTGTCGCAAGCATGAAGTGCCAGTATCGCAAGTAGTGCAAGAAATGATGAGACAGTTTTTGTTAGAGAAAATTAAATAAGTAATTATATTAATTAAGTGCTTACATTAAGCTGTACTTATATCAAATTTTATTAATAATTTGTTAAAATTTGGTTAATAAAATTTCACTTCGATAAGTTTGTTTTATAAATTTTGAAATTTCAAACTTTACCTTTATTCTATTCTTAGAAAGGAGGTTAAAATGAATAATGAAAAATTAAAACTAGCAAAAGCAGAGAGAAATAATTTTGTGGAGCAAGCTTTGAGTGAGATTAATAAAGTTTTATACAATGAAAGTGAGAGGAAGAGTGGCTTAGACAATGTTGATTATTGTGAAGCCAACTCTATATCAGTGCCATCTGAGGTTCTATTCACTTTATTCGTAAAGAAAAAGGAAAGTCCATATGAAGCAATAGCAGTACCCGTTGAAAATGAGCGGTTGAATGATGCTGCTAAAATAGTATTAAAAATATATAATAAACTATAGCAGAACAGTAAATCAGTCGGTTGGCAGTGTAAGCGTATTTCTAACAATCCTTACGCTGCCTTTTGAATCCTCAATCAAAAGTAGTCCCTGCATATTCGGCACAGTAATTTTATAATAAAAAATATCAGTCCTAGATTCGTTGTAAGCATAAGAAGCAAATATATCAGCTTTAATCATTGTGCTTTTAAGCTCTGTCACCTCAATATCAAATTTTACATTTATTCTTATATGAGCATCAGCTAAAGCTTTAG
>CAYLWW010000137.1:0-1691 GCA_964387585.1 uncultured Candidatus Midichloriaceae bacterium | reverse complement strand
CATATATAATATATACATCTGGTACTACCGGTACTCCAAAAGGGGTAATGATCACTCATAAATCAGTTGTTAATTTGCTTAGTGCTATGCAATCTTTATATCAGTTTACTTATAAAGACATTTGGTTGTTTTTGCATGCATATATATTTGATTTTAGTACATGGGAAATATGTGCAGCATTAACTTATGGAGCCAAGCTAATAATTCCACGATTTGTACAAATTAAAGATGTAGAGTTACTATGTTCATTGTATGTCCATGAAAAAATTACTGTACTCAATCACACTCCAAGTGCGTTTCAACAAGTTGTATATTGGCTAAAGCATTTATTAACACATAATAAATTAAATAATTTAAGATATATAATATTTGGAGGAGAAGCATTCAATCCTTTACATATAATACCATTATCCAATTACAATAATCGTAAGAGATTGGTTTTTATAAATATGTATGGTATCACCGAAACTACAGTACATGTTACACATAATCCAATAGATATAAACTCCTTAACTCATAAATCAGTTATAGGAAAAGCTTTAAATAATTATAAGACATACGTGTTAGATCAAAATTTGATACCATTACCTGTAGGTGCTATAGGAGAGTTATATATAGGAGGGATAGGACTAGCCAGAGGTTATTTAAATCGTCCTGATTTAACAGCAGAAAGGTTTATAGCCAATCCGTTTCGGAATACGCAAGAGTTGCCTCTGTATAAAAGTCGGTTGTATAAAACAGGAGATCTAGTTAGATGGCTACCAGATGGTAATCTGGAATACATAGGACGTAATGATTCTCAGGTCAAATTAAGAGGTTATAGGATAGAATTATCTGAAATAGAAAATGTGTTGGAATCATTTAGTAATATAGAAAGAAGTGTTGTAACCTTAGTAGATAACAAATTTTCTAACATGTCGGATGCTAAATTCTTAGTAGGGTATTATGTATCGACAAATAAACTTGATGATACAACCATTATAACTCACCTAAGTAAATATTTACCTGAGTATATGATACCGAAATTTTTGGTACATTTAGAGAAATTGCCTCTGACTAGTAACGGTAAATTAGATAAATCAGCATTACCATATCCTGAGTTGTTAAATATAGCTACTTACGTAGGACCCCGTGATGAGTTAGAGCAAAAAATGTGTAGTATATGGTCTGAAGTGTTAGGTATTCCGGAAGACAAAATAAGTATTAACGATGATTTTTTTAGCTTAGGCGGTGATAGTATAATCAGTATACAAGTGGTAAATAGAATCAGACAACATTTAAAATTAAATTTAAGTATAAAAGCACTATTCGAGTTAAAAACAATAAAAGAAATTTGTACTAACGTGTTAGGTAAACAGTCACCTGTACATAAATCATTATTCCAAATTAATCAAGATACTCTAAATGGTCCAATTCCCCTACTTCCTATACAAAAATGGTTTTTTAAAGTTGATTTTAATAAAATAAACCACTGGAATCAGTCATTTTTAGTAAAAACACCTAAATTGGATGTATTAAGTCTTGAGCAAGCTTTATCAAAACTGATTAAACATCATGATATGCTTAGGGTCCATTACAAGAAACAAGAAAACCAGTATATTCAACATTACGATGAATCAACAGATGTTAGTGGTAGGTGTAAATTAAAAGTTATGGATCTTCAAGAGCTTATGAAGATCCATAATAAAAAC
>CAYLWW010000136.1:0-1692 GCA_964387585.1 uncultured Candidatus Midichloriaceae bacterium | reverse complement strand
ATAATGAAAATTAATATTATTATTATTATTATTATTAGTGCTTTGCTTTTCAAGAATTTCTAACTGTTTATCACTAGTATTAAATACATAAGAAGATGACTCGGGATTATTTTTACTATAAAAAGTTCTGTTACCTGGAATTCCCTGTACCGCACTAATTCCAAGATTGAATAAGTTTGATTTACTACTATTATAGTGTTGAGAGACTAGTTTATTTAAATTAGACTCAAGGAAATTATTACTATTACTGACATTACTGTTTAATCTATTATTAAATTCAGACTGAAAATCGTTGAACCCAGTAAACCCAGTATAAGACTTGAGATTGAAGTCGTTATAAGCGTTATAAGCATTGTAAGCATCTGAAAAATTCTTCGATCCCTGCCGGCTTACTATCTCCATAGCTTCTCTTATATCAGTCAACTTCTCACTATACTTAGTACGTTTAGTGCTCTTATTCTTAGAAAGATCCTTAAAAATAAGTGAACTAACATTATTAGCATTATTAGTATTAGTATTACTGAAATTATGTGGATTATTGAAAAAATCATATGAACTATTCTCGTTTTTTTCAGTTTTTTCAGTTTTTTCATCGAAACTCATCAAAAAAGCAGTTTCTGAGACTAATTTTACACAGTTCATTATGAACTCCTGCTCACAGCAAATTTTACTCTTACTATTTATTTTATTATGATTAAATAATAAGCAGTCAGGTATATTAGGGAATTCTAGTTCTTGATTATGCTTTAAGTAAGCGTCTATGAGTTTTTTCATTCTTATCATGTTTTTTATAATAGCGTCTTTTGGAAGTTTTTGAATTTTATTAACTTCTAGTGATATGTTTTTTTGGCGATTTAAGTCGTTATTATTATTATTATTATTAATGATCTTGTTTCTAATTACATAAGGAGATACGTGTTTTTCACTTGAAAATCTTATTTTTTTTCTTTCTAAATTCACGCTGTGTTTATTAATGTTGTCATTATCATTAAAGTAGTCTTGATTATTATTATTATTATCATTATTGTTATTGTTATTATTATTATTATTATTACTTTTCGGCTTATTTTTCTCTGTGTTTTTGTTATTATCTTCAATATTAATATTATTGCTATTATGAATATTCATTACTATATTATTACCACCAAAATTAAAGCTGTTTGGTTGAATGTAAGAGTTAATATTAGACTGAGGAAAACTGTTCTCATTAGACGGGATAATAGGATGAAAATTGCTAAAAATAGTCTGTTTTTCTAAAGTTAAATTAGAGTTTTCATTTATACTGTTGTTTAAGTGATTATTATTATCTTTATTATCTTTATTATTATCATTATTATTATTATCATTATTATTATTAGAATTGTAGTAAAACTCATTATAATCATCAACATCATTGGTTATTATCATAGTAACAACTCTGAATAAAATAATCAATCTTGAAACAGATGTATCTACATTATTCACGAAATTTAGACAATTACTGACATTCAAATTAGCATTACTATTATAATTATTATTATTCAGATTACTAGTATTCACATTAAAAGCATTACTAGTCTTGTGGTTACTATAATTATTAGTATTACTATTCTTACCCTTATTACTTTTACTATTTTTTAATGAGGAACTTTTAATTTCATTATACTCACTCTCCTTAACCCCAAGTAAATTAAAGCAAACCCGCTCAACCAT
>CAYLWW010000135.1:0-1739 GCA_964387585.1 uncultured Candidatus Midichloriaceae bacterium | reverse complement strand
GCCTGAGGCTCACAAAGAGCTTGGGCTAGTTCAAATATATCAGAGCCATTCGGAAAATAGTCCGAAACAAAATCTACAGGTTGTTTACCTGTAGGATTGTCGGTTCTACCGCTGACAATATTAATAAGTTTGAACCCGGCAGGTTGTAGGTTCGTAACTCTAATAATGCATTTACTTGTATCTACAATACGCGCGATACGCATATACAGATCTGTAAACGAAGGATCTTTGCGTACTAGAATAGTAGGATGCTCATCCTTTAGCTCATTAATTTTGAAAAGCAATGCATTAGCTTCCTCGGTTGTACGAATGTCTTCCGCTACAATTGGTTTATTCAGCTTGAGCGGAATTGAATCCCATTCCAGGCGTCCAGTGTCGTGCAGTGTTAATAAACTTACAAATTTATTAATATCTTCACTGCGGGAACAAAGTTCAGTGGAACCAGGATATCCGACCAGACACCCATTCTTGGTGATGTACTTATGAGTGTGAATGTCGCCTAGCAGTATAGCTTTGTATTTGTCTGTAGGGAGGTCATCCACTTTCAAGACTTTATCTCCAGCGTCAAAGGCGGCGAAGTCCTTAATTAAGGCATGGAACATCATGAAGTCAGCCTCAGGAAAATCTACGCCCTTTTCCCGGAAATCATCCGGGGCCATATCAGGTACGCCGTAGATTGTATATTCTTTTCCATCTCTAGCTTTCATACTGAAGAGTTGGAAATCTATATCGTAGATAGCACACTGCCCGTTCTCCTGCATTTCTTCCTGTAATACCTTAATCCATGAAGGATGGCATTTATCGTGGTTGCCTGTGATGACGAACAACTTAACTTTATTCGTCAGAAGCTTTTGGTTCAGACGAATGAGATCCGCGATGTTACGGCTACTAGGGCGTTTAGAGTTCAGGATGTCCCCAGCACATAAAATATAATCAACTTGATTCTGAACTGCGATATCCACGATACGGAAAACAGAATCAGTAAAGTCTTGAGCGCGCGCAGTCTTTCCAAACTGCATGTCGCGTAAATGCCAATCGGCTGTGTGAATTATTTTAATCATATTATGCCTTTAAATACGCCACGTCTTTTTCATGGTAAAGCTTAAATGCCTCAGCTCTTTTTAAGCCTATAAATTCATGTGTATCAAACGAAATCTCGTCAGGATAATAGGAGAATAGCTTTTCTTCTTCTCCATCTTCGTAAGTGACCCACACTTCAGGCATAGGATCAAATAATGATTTAGGTTGTTCAGTGATACGTGCTTTTACAATTGTCATATTGTTTTGATGGTTTATTGTATGTATGTGAATTTAGAAACATTAACTTTAATCAGCGGTATGAATAAGCGAGCAACACCAGCTTGGGTGCGCGCGTTATCTAAAGGACTGTCTCCTAAAAATATAGAAAAACTAACTGCAGGTCTTCCGGCAAATAAAACAAGGCTGCTGAAAAATGTAAAGGGTAAACCAAAGCTACTCGGCGGCGGTGGAGAAGGTAACGTTTACGAAAGCTTTACAGGAAAGCATGGGCCTTCCGCCTTAAAGCTCATATCTCAAAAAGGATCACCTAGAGCTGAAAAAAGAGTAGAGAGCATAAAGAACTTATTCTCTTCTTCAGATATTTATCCGTCTATACTATCGTCAGTAGCAGGAGGTAGAGGCTACGCTACTCCACTATTATTATCTAACCCTCCTCCCGGTAATCCTATTAAAGAGCTGCTAGGTATGCCATCTAGTAA
>CAYLWW010000134.1:0-1744 GCA_964387585.1 uncultured Candidatus Midichloriaceae bacterium | reverse complement strand
GTTCTCACCAATCGGTGCCTTCCCGGTTTTCTTGTTGCCCGGGACAGCGGCCTTGATCCAGTGAATGTCGTACCCGAGGTCATAGAGTTTCCTGGCAGTAGCGAGTGCTGTCTCAGCTGGTCGCTTCCTTGCCATGGTTGCGCTTCCTCGTTGCGACGTTGGGGAGGGTCTCTTGAATCAGAGTCCTGAGGGCTGACATGCCCTCTTCGGTCGCCACGCTCCATCGACCGTTCTCGCCCTGCGTTGCACCGATCCTGTCCTTGTTGTAGAAGATGACGTTGCGGACATGCATCCGAGTGACCTTGAACTCCTCGGCCAGTCGACTTACCAAACTTCGTGCCATGTTGACCTCCAGGTTGAACTACTTGTCCATCGTACCTCAGTCGGAAAACTTAAATGACTTTTCTCACGTACCCCATTTACATACCTCTAGATCACCGTAGAATGGAATCCATCGACAACGCACTACCAACCAGGAGCAGCCACATGAAACCCGCCTACGAAATCCACAACCCGTCGTTCTCCGACCTGAACCTCGAGCAACAGATCGAGCACGGAATCAACGATTGGTGCGCTGAAGGATCCAGCGGCCACCAGTACTTCGGCCGCACCCAAGCGGAAGCGGAAGCGATCCGAGCTCAATACAACCACGTCTAAGGAGCACACATCATGTCCGCACTTCTCGCCGATATCGTCATCTATGCCCCGGTGAAAGCCGTGGGAACCCGGATCACTCAGTTCGGGAAGACGATCATGCTTGGCCACGTCACCCCCGAAGCTGCTGAGCTCCTGGTCATCGGAGCTGCCTACCGCAAGCTGTCCGTCTACGACGAGCGCACCGGGAAGTTCTTGGCGGGTAGCCTGGGGGAACTGGACAAGCGAGAGCTGAACTGAGAAAGCCATTTGGATCCCGGCTCTGCCGGGTAAAATGTCAGTTCACATTGGAGGTGATGGTGAAGCAACCAAAGATCTCAGTCTTCCGCAAGATGACAGCTGGAGGCTCTCACGCCCCGCAGTGGGTTCGAGTGTTCTCAGGCTACGACACCGTGGAGCAGGCCAAGGCTGCTGTCATGCGTCAGGCCTACAGCACGCACTTCTCGAGCTACTGGCGGGTAGTCGAACGAGTCGACCTTGGAGCCCTCTGTTACGAGGGTCACGTCCAGGCTGGCCGACGTACAGCTGACTGGCTGCTGGTTGAACCTGACGAGTACTATGTGCATCGCAATGCTCAAGGCTACCCGGAAGCTATCCTGGCCCGAGACTTCCCGGCAGGACCGATCCCGGGTTGGACGTTGGTCGAAGCCTACTCGATCATGGATGCCCAGTACGTGGCCAGTTTGGTCCTGCCTCATGGCTGAGCAAAAGATCATCGCCCACCGGTTCCTCGGCGAGGTGGAAGTCGTAGACGATCCGGCCGTAGATGGACGGTTCTTCTTCAACCCCTCCAGCCGAGAACTGGTCGGCTCTGAGTCGAAGGTGTACGTCGAAATGCGCCGTGAGCAGTTCAACGAGAAGTACATTCCCCCGTTCGGGGAGTTCATCAAGGAGGAGTGATGTTTACCTGGAAGAGAGAAGCAACCTTCGGGGATGCATTCCGATACGGTTGCCATGTTGGTCCCTGGCAGGTGGGCAATGTGTCCATCGCAGTAGTCGCCAGGGGAAATCCCAACAAGTGGGCAGCTCATGTGTCGATGCCTGACATGGACGCTGCAGTGAACTTCCCGACGCCTGAGGAGGCCAAACA
>CAYLWW010000133.1:0-1774 GCA_964387585.1 uncultured Candidatus Midichloriaceae bacterium | reverse complement strand
ACCCCAAAACCCCAAATCCCCAATCCCCAATCCCCAATCCCCAATCCCCATTTAATATTTTATAAAATAAGGAAAATTTATTATTATTATTTAAAAATAATTATGATTAATTATTAAATATCAGAAATAAATAGAATATCCATTATAGAATTATTCAGATTTAGAGTTAATTAGAATCATATAAATGAGAGAGATCGTACATGTTCAAGCTGGACAATGCGGTAACCAAATCGGAGCTAAGTTCTGGGAAGTAATTTCCGACGAACACGGCATTGATCCCACTGGTACCTATCATGGAGATTCTGATTTACAATTAGAAAGAATTAATGTTTACTTCAACGAGGCTACTGGGGGAAGATACGTTCCCAGAGCTATTTTAATGGATTTAGAACCCGGAACAATGGATTCAGTAAGAGCTGGACCTTACGGGCAACTATTCAGACCAGATAACTTTGTATTCGGTCAAACTGGAGCAGGAAATAACTGGGCTAAAGGCCATTACACAGAAGGTGCAGAATTAATAGATTCAGTACTCGATGTTGTTAGAAAAGAAGCAGAAGGTTGTGATTGCTTACAAGGATTTCAATTTTCCCACTCTTTAGGAGGAGGAACTGGATCTGGTATGGGAACACTATTAATTTCGAAGATAAGAGAAGAGTATCAAGATAGAATAATAGAAACATTCTCAGTTTTTCCTTCCCCAAAAGTATCAGACACTGTTGTTGAACCTTATAATGCCACACTTTCAATCCACTTATTAGTTGACTCAACTGATGAAGTAATGGTAATTGACAATGAAGCTTTATACGATATATGCTTTAGAACACTTAAATTAACTACTCCTACTTATGGTGACTTAAATCATTTAGTCTCTGCTACTATGTCAGGAGTAACTTGTTCTCTGAGATTCCCAGGTCAATTAAATGCTGATTTAAGAAAACTCGCAGTTAACTTAGTACCTTTCATAAGACTCCACTTCTTTATGATTGGATTCGCACCTTTAACATCAAGAGGATCCCAAGTATATAGAGCACTTACTGTCCCTGAACTTACACAACAAATGTTTGACGCAAAAAACATGATGTGTGCTTCTGACCCAAGACACGGTAGATATCTTACTTGTGCGGCAATCTTCAGAGGAAGAATGTCAACAAAAGAAGTTGACGAACAAATGTTAAACGTTAAAGCAAAGAATAATTCTTACTTTGTTGAATGGATTCCCAATAACATAAAGTCAGCTGTTTGTGATATTCCTCCCAAAGGACTTAAAATGGCAGTAACCTTTGTTGGTAATTCAACAGCTATTCAGGAGATGTTCAAAAGAGTATCCGAGCAATTTACTTTAATGTTTAGAAGAAAGGCTTTCCTTCATTGGTATACTGGTGAAGGAATGGATGAAATGGAATTCACTGAAGCTGAATCAAATCTCTCCGATCTAGTAACTGAATACCAGAACTATCAAGACGCTTCAGCTGATGATGAGGCTGAAATGGAAGGAGAAGATGGAGAGATGGAAATGTAAGTATCTTGTAACATAGTAACATTTTAATGTTAGTTAGCTAGATGAAATTTCTTTTACTGCGACTTAATTGAATTGAGTTTGATTTGCAATTAATTTAATACAAGCTTATTTATACAATTCTTTAAAAATTTTTAAATTAATAATAATTAAATTATAAGTATTTTTAAACTAAATGGGGATTGGGGATTGGGGATTGGGGATTTGGGGGTTGGGGGTGGGGGCCCAAACCCCAAACCCAAACCACCACACCCC
>CAYLWW010000132.1:0-1812 GCA_964387585.1 uncultured Candidatus Midichloriaceae bacterium | reverse complement strand
ACTACGGGGCGTGTAGATGTATTCGAAAAGTTCGTTGTTGAATCAAATTATCCCGCAGTAATTAACCCGGAAACCGGGCAAACCGTTTATGCTGGGAGAAAAGTTGTAAACACCGTGGGGCGCAAAGGAACTATTGCCACTCCAGGAGTGAATTTCGCGGGCATCATTACATCACGCGGTGCAGGAATTGGAATGATCAATCCTGAATATGGAATTGAAATTGGCAATATTGCCGGGGGCATAGAATATGGCCAACCCGCTTTAATCCAACGCGTTATATCAGAAGCCGAACGCATACTTGACTGGGGGGAAGTGCCAGCAGGCCGCAAACTTGCAGAAACAAGGTTCCCCAATGCACCTCACTGGGTAGAAGATTTCCCAGGTACATCGGTTATCACCGGAAAATCAACGGCTGAATCAAAGATGAGTCCCATAGATTTAGTTAGTGCTGCAACAGAAACTATTGTTGGATTCAGTAATACAAAGATTGAAAGTTTTATGCCCGCTGCCGCAGGAGTGGAAACAGATAATGCGATTACTCGCGTAATCCGGGTGGGGCAAACGCTAGAAGATGATTTTGGAAGTTTTGCAATAAGGGATATCGGATCAAACAAACTCGGAGTTAACACGCCTGGAGGTGGAAAAAGCCAAGGAATTACATTGGGAATAACTGGCGAGAATATTGATTTATACATGGAGAGAGCAGAGGCCCCAGTTAAACGCGGTAACAAAGAATATCCGTCTGCAAGATCATTACTTCCGGAACAACCGAAATTCAATTCATTATTCAAATCGCTGCCAGAACGTGCGATTATAGTCGGCCAATACTCGGGAGGAAAACCCGGATTACGTCCTTCGCCCATAACTGGCATATTGAGGGCAACGAATTAAAAGATGTCGTCATATCTTACGATGCCAACAAAGATATAGAGAACCAACTATTCGGAAAAGAGCAGGAAAACTTTAATAAAAATGTTATGGAGAAGATTGGAAAGACGGGGACGGAATCAATTCTGCAAAGACGCATTTATACAAATCAGGGAACGAAACCCGTTACTTCAAAACATTTTAAGAATGCCACAAAAGGGGCGGCTGGAGAAACAGGGGGTAATGGTCCCCAACTTCTTGAAACGGGGATGTCGTCGGAGTTTGCCAATCAGCAGGCGCGTAATATGGGGCGGGTTATAGATGATCTTATTGGGAAGGCGAAAGAAAGTTCAAAGGCGAGTGCCAAAGGAGCGGAACTTACCGAAATTCGGGCCCCCCCAAGCATTAGCGAAGCATACCGCCCAAGTTACGGGGGGCGCAATCGTTTCGTAGAAGAGGATCAAATCGTATTCCCCTCCCGAGAAGCATTGCGGCAATCTGGGTTATCTGGACGCGGTGCAAAGTCGGTACAAGATATATTCAACGATATGACTGTTGACGTTAGTGTTGCCCAGATTATCCGTTCATCATCCGAATCACGATATTCCCCGGAGAGTGCTATGGCCTCGTTATCGGGTATAAGCCTTGCCAGCGATGTCATTGGGAAACAGGCAATGCTCAATGTTCGGGAGAATGCAAACGATCTTGCGAACTCTGAAATGAGTCTTACAGATATTCTTGGAAAACAGGCAGTAGTGCCGGATGTGATACAAGACATCCTTGGTAAGCAGATTGTGACAACAATCCCCGGCCTTGACCAGATAACACGGCCTTATTCGGAACAATTACCAAAGTTCGAGCCATTCCCAGATATTAACCCGCCAAACTTCGAGCCGAAGAAATTCCTCTTCCCGCCGTTTGGAGCAGGACCAGAATTTGGTCATG
>CAYLWW010000131.1:0-1815 GCA_964387585.1 uncultured Candidatus Midichloriaceae bacterium | reverse complement strand
CCCCCGGTCGCCGTTAGCGACTGTCTTTCCCTACGCTGCCCGGACTTTCCTCTTGTGTTTAACGCACAAGCGGCCAGCCGATAACCTGACGTTTACTAGTATACCTTACTTGCCCGCTTGATTATCAAGACAGATATTTACCTGGGCATCAGCCAATTTATTTAACTCACGCGGTACATGAGTAAATGTTATACTCTTGAACTCTTTAGCTAACTCGTTGATCGCCTCGTAGATGGGCCACAAATCACGGTTTTTCACCTTAAAGATACCTTTTAACTGGTTGATCACTAGTAGACTATCCATAAACACATCGATCTCACTGACCCCAGATTTGTGAGCCTTCTCAAGACCAAATTTTAATGCCTGATACTCGGCCTGATTATTTGTGGTTATACCGAGGTAAACGCCTGCCTCAAACAAAACATTGTCATTGAGATCAAGAATTACATAACCCGATGCCGAAGGCCCTGGATTGCCTCGGGAGCCACCATCGCCATAAAGCTTAACGTGTTTTGGTAATGATATCCCTTCTGATACTTTTGGCTTGGCAGTCAACGCGTCGACACGTTTGGCAAAAGCCTTGTCTTTATCTGTTACGGTATCACCTGCTTCGTGAGTGCTGAGCCACAACTCAACAGTACTGTAGGTGTTCTGTATTGTTGGATGATGATTCATCTCATCAGCAATCTTTGCCACTTTACCAATAAAAGCCATCGCTTCGTTAAAGTCATTAAAACTGAACTTTTTATAGAGCTGATTGTTTTCGGTTTGCCACATCACCTTATGGTATCATGCTTTTAACCTATGTTACTGAGTGACTTTGACTACGAATTACCAGAAGAGCTGATCGCCGATCGGCCACCAGCCGAGCGTGGAACTACCCGCCTATTAGTGGTGCATCGTCAATCTGGTGAGCTTGAACATCGCAGATATAGCAACCTTGTTGATTACATCGAACCTGGTGACGTAGTGGTGCTAAATGACACCAAGGTGATCAAAGCTCGTCTGATCGCTACCAACAGCAGCGGTAAACAACGCGAGCTACTGCTATTAGAAGATCATCACAACACTGATTTCTCGCGCCGTAAGGTGTTGTATCGCGGTAAAATTCGCGACGGTGAACAGTTAGATGTGAACGGCACTCCCGTGACTGTTGAGGCAGTCCTTGATGGTGGCTTGGCCGATATTAGCGCTGGGGTGAACTTACTGGAGCTCGCTGAACACGATGGTTCAGTTCCCCTACCTCCTTACATGCACCGTGAAGCCGACGCTACTGATACCGAGCGCTACCAGACTGTCTTTGCGAAACATAATGGTTCTGTGGCGGCACCAACGGCATCGCTCAACTTTACTACTGAGCTACAGCAAGCCATTGAGGCTAAAGGTGGAAAGATAGCTTACCTTACCCTACACGTTGGCCTGGGTACCTTTTTGCCTATTCGCACTGACGATCTGAGCGATCACAAAATGCATAGTGAGTACTTTGAGATACCGCTTGAAACTGTAAAGAGTATCCAAGCAGCTAAGGCCAACGGAAAACGAGTATTTGCCGTGGGCACCACGGTCACCCGAACGCTTGAATATGCTCACTTAAAGGTGTTGAATGGTTCTGAAGCGCTTTCTGGTGAGGCTGATATATTTATGTACCCAGGTTATGAATTTAAGGTAGTTGATGCCTTACTCACCAACTTCCACGCCCCTAAAAGCACCGTACTCATGTTAGCCGCCGCTTTCGCAGGTTGGGACAATCTAAAACACGCCTATGAAGAAGCCGCAGCCCAGAAGTATGCCTTCTTAAGCTACGGCGATTCGATG
>CAYLWW010000130.1:0-1817 GCA_964387585.1 uncultured Candidatus Midichloriaceae bacterium | reverse complement strand
GTCCTCGATTATAGAGTTGCAAGAATAAATTTTGTTCTATATATCCTTCATCAGCATAGATTTCTCCTATTAGCTTGTCAGTCAAATTTGGCAGCGGCACTTGATCATCAACATTACCTTTAGTAATCTGTAAGGCTATAAATTTACCTTTTTCATTATTACCACATGCAACTTAAAACCATGAAAATAACCCATAGATGTTTTATTCTGTGATATCTTTCTTCATGTTGAGTTATTTATCTGTTATTCTCTTTAACTCAATATTCTACTCTAGATAACCTTTCCTTATCCCGAACTGAGGTTATTAATATAAACTACCCAAGTTACTCTCTCATTTTAACTGTTGAAGTCTCGTTGGTATACCATAACAATTACAGAAGAAAGGAATAGCATCGTATAGTTGATTAAAAGCTTATTACTAATTCTTTTCTGCAATCAGAATAACATTTTCTCTGCCATCTAAAGACCATGATTCAGATTGGTATCCAAGTCCAGCCGTCTCGCATAAAATAACTTTAAAATTATTATCAGAAAATAATCTATTCATTACTTTTACATCAAGAAACATGAAAGGTTCATTACTAATAGCAGCATTTTGAGATGAGGATATTGATTCTATATTTAACCAATCACGTAAAGAAGTTACATAACCAGGATATAATAGATCGCCCTTATTAAGCCTATCTTCATATTCTTTAATAAATTTCTGATAACGTTTAACATATGGAGTAATAGCAATTACGTATACTCTGCCATTAGGTTTCAATAAGTTATAAAGTTTACTAACAGTTTTATTTAACTTTTCAGGATTCATAAAATGGAGAACCCTTGCGACTAAAATTGCATCATATTTATCTTCTATTTCTATTTCAGAAATATCACCAGCAATGAATTTTATATTATCAAGAGTTTTTGGTGTGATATTAAAAGTACTTATATTATGAGCTGCAATAAATATGTGTCTTTTATCTAAATCATTCATATGATATATCACGTCTGGGTATTTCTCTAGTACTTTTCCCATCATAAACCCATATCCCCCGCCTATTTCCAAAACTTTTTTATTTTTGCTAAATTCAATGAAATTTAAACTAGCCTTGTCTAAAACTGGCGACATCGCTCCCATTTTATTAAGAGTTTGAACTCTACCATCAGATTCTGCTATAGGCATTAGCAAGTTTTGCTCTTTATACTGCTTTAGTGCATCATGAATATTTATTGAATTAGCATAAGATAGGGGTGTAGATGTAAAAAGAGTTGCTATAGCAATTAAGATCAAGATATAAAATTTGTTTGGTATTCTCATTACTAGAATTAACTATTATATTGTTTTTTATTTGATTATAACATATGTCATACAGGAATCACTTACAAGAGGTAAGTCATCCTGCCAAAGCGCCCTAAAAGCTATTTTTATTTAGTCGTGTGAACTTTCTCGAGTAAGTTCAATGCTTAATTATAGTTAATATTTTAACCATAATCTAAGCTCGCAGTTAGGTACTATTGAATTACCTATAAAAAGCGAGAGTTTTTATGGGATAAAAAATTTAAGATAATTACTTCCTGGGTGACACCGCTCCAAAATATAATACAAACGTAAAATGATTTGTATTAAGGCAAAATATGCGAAACAAAACCTATAGCCCTATTTATGGGGCGGCATTTGTTGATTATTGAAGGTATAGGACTGCAGTAATTGAGCCATATTATCTATAAACCCCAATAATGGATTAATCAAACACAGTTTCAATGATAGATCTTTTTTTAGCATCTGTTTTTCAAATAATATCATTGGCATATTTTTCATAGTCTTTTTG
>CAYLWW010000129.1:0-1852 GCA_964387585.1 uncultured Candidatus Midichloriaceae bacterium | reverse complement strand
GGGCTGAAGAAGGTCCCAAGGGTTCGGCTGTTCGCCGATTAAAGTGGTACGTGAGTTGGGTTCAGAACGTCGTGAGACAGTTCGGTCCCTATCTGCCGTGGGTGTAAGGAAAATTGAGAGGATCTGACTTCAGTACGAGAGGACCGAGTTGGACATACCACTGGTGTACCAGTTGTTCTGCCAAGAGCAACGCTGGGTAGCTACGTATGGAAGGGATAACCGCTGAAAGCATCTAAGCGGGAAACCCACCTCAAAACTAGTTTTCCCCATTAGTGTCGTGATAGACTATCACGTTGATAGGCTGGGTGTGTAAGTAAAGTAATTTATTTAGCTAACCAGTACTAATAACACGATTGATTTATATTTATTTAGCGCTGATAATCGCATACAGTGCTAAGTTTAGTTTGAGTTTTTTGCCTTATTTACTTATCATTCCTAGCTTTTTAGCCTGGTGACAATAGAGAATATGAAACACCTGATCCCATTTCGAACTCAGAAGTGAAAAATTTCATCGCCGATGGTACTTTGTCTTAAGACACGGGAGAGTAGGACATTGCCAGGCTTAGAAGCTAGGTTGAATGCTTTTTTATATCTTCTTTCCTCATATATAGTTAGTATACTGACATACTAGCTCTCTATTGTAATATTAAAAATACAATCGCTAATATAGGTAGCAAAATTCCTTATCGAGTAAGTTCCGACCTGCATGAATGGCATAACGAATTCCCCATCGTTTCCGGCATCAACTCAGTGAGTTTTATGTTATCAAAGTATTTGATATTAGTTTTGTTTTGAAGTTAGTCCCAAATTTTTTTTATTAATTTGAGATTAAGAGATTAAAGCAATAAAAATAGAAGTCTATAAAATTCTTTTGAGGATAGTGTCTTCATGAATCTTCCATACATAGCAATTTTCCTCTTTTTGCAATGTAAAGTCAACAGCATCAAAAAATATCTCAAAATCATTTAAGGTTTTCCTTATCTCGTTTTTTATGTTAAATCCAATAATGCTATATTGGATTTAAATCAGGAGCGAATAAGTTGGTAAAAATAAAATGTTGCAGCCAACAGACTCTATCAATTCTTTTACTTTAGAATTTTTATGAAAGTTAATATTATCCATAATAAAAGTTTATTCTGGCTTTAACTCTTTTCTTTAGTCAACATATTTCTCTATGGTAAACTTCAAAAACATCTTTATTGCAATTACCTTCAAATATTACTGGCGCTATAATAGCTTTATCACAAAGTCCTGCAATCATGCTTATTCTAAACTTATGTTGATAAGCTTTTTTCCATAACATCTTGCACCTTTCAAGCTCCAACCATATGCAATGTAAGTATTATCTTTAATGCCAGATTCATCAATAAAAACCAATTGATTCTTCGGTATTATAGTTAAAGTATTTTAATTTTGGTAATAGATCGAGTGAGGGTAGTATAGTAAGACCTACGTAAGCGAGCAAGGAACGCGTACCAGAATTATAAAGAATTAGCTATAGCTTAATTTTCTTAATAAACTCACTTATTAATCCATTATCCCTTTTAGGATGAAGATAGGCTTTTTTATATGTGTAACCAAGCTTACTGACTAATCGCCATATCTTCATGTTAGAAATCTCCTCTGGGCAAAGCCTAGCTAATTCTTTACTTGATTTATCACAATTTGCTTCTAAGAATTTTTTAAATTTAGCTATATCTTTGATCTTCTTATCTGGACCTTTTTGATAGCCACTTTTTGCCTTTACATCCCCTGTGCTTTTCTTGAGCAATTTCCAATCAAAAATTACTTTCTTACTAATATAGTCATTCCAATTGATAATTATAGAATTCAAAGGCTTGATCGATAGCAT
>CAYLWW010000128.1:0-1864 GCA_964387585.1 uncultured Candidatus Midichloriaceae bacterium | reverse complement strand
CGATGTCACCCTTCACGGCGCCGTCGTGTTCGTACTGCTCACGCAACTGGTCGAGTGCGTGCGACAACGGGGTAACGAAGTCGGTGCCTCCGCCGAAGAACGTCTCAGCGAACTTGATGACACCGTCGAGCGTCTCGTAATGACCTGAGTCATCAGCGGACACACGGTAAGGCTTGCCGTACAGTTCGACGTCGACACCCTGTCCGGTGTCGTTGTGGAAGTCGAACGTCATGATCTCACCGACGGAACCGAAGTGGATGCCGTAGAAGGGGCGCTTCTGCAACTTGGCGATCTGGTACAGGGAAAGACCAACAGCCTTCGCCCACACCTCCGGGTCGCCACCCATCGAACCTGACCCATCCTCGCACCAGATGATGCCACCCTTCGCCACCTTCTCGGTGCCTCGGAGCTTGTACTGCATGAGTTCCTGCTCGATGTACTTCTTGAAGAAGATGACGTCCATGTCAGGGTCGTTGGCGTACAACATCTCCGTGGGGAGAACGTTGGACAGGTCGTTGCCCATCTCGACGTCGTAGATCTCGTCTCGTGCGTAGTTGACCTTCCGCATCTGCTCAGCCAACGCCATGCGCTGCATCGGTCCGAGTAGCTCAGCGATGCGACGGAACTTCTCGTTGTTGAACTTCGCGGCCAACTCGATGCGTCGGGCTGCGGGCATAGCGGACAGCGTGCCAGGGTCAAGGCCCCACGTTGAGGACAGCGAGTCCATTTCGTCGGCCTTCTCCTTGGCCTTCGCCATCGCTTCCTTCGAGATCTCCTTGATCTGAGGTGCCTTGCCTGCGATGCCGTCGTCCAACTCCTGAGCCTTGGCTTCCATCTGCTCACGCAGTTGGTCCATCTGCTCCTTGATCTTCTCGGCTTGGTCCTGGAAGTCTTGCGCTTCCCCTTCCTCACCGGCAGCCATCGCGGCAGCGGCCATTTCCTCAGCCGATTCCAGATCCTCGGACATGCCGTCCATGGCCTGCATCATCTGCTGTAGCTGGTTCGCCATCGACTGTTCCTCTTTGAGCTTGTCGAAGAGGATCTCCAACTCCGGTTCCATGGCGATGCAGGACAGCCCTGACACCACCGGGTCGAGAGTGGAGTTGACTCGAAGATCGTCGTACTCCTTCAAGTCCATGGCCTCACCCATGACTGCGCGGTTCACGATGTAGCTGGGGCGCACGTCGTCGGCGGGCTTCAACTTCGGGTTGGCCTTCACCAACGAGAAGTAGGTGTCTGCCATGGCGGAAGCACCGGTGTCCACGACGTCAGTCAGCTTGTCTTCCGCAACCGAGAGTTCCTTCATCTCGTTGAGGATTGCTTCGTAATCCTCGCGATCCCACTGGTCGTTCTTGACGGTGTGCTTCGACTCAGGGTTCTTCTTGTGGGTCTTGTACGGGTCGTGACCGAAGTACCCGTCCAAGAAGGACTGTGCGTAGTTCCGGTTGTGCTTACCTGGCTTCCTCATTTGACTCCCTACTCAGTACGTCTGTCAATGCGATATGTTCGCAGATGATCTTCACTTGACCCCAGTAGTGCGTCCCTCGACGACCCCATGGGTCCAGCTTCTCATCCATGTGCTTGTTGGAGCTAGTCCAAAAGTCGATCTGGTCCTGCAACTTCTTGGGTTTACTGCCATCCTTCTTCGGCCAGTACGTGTACTTCCTTGCCCAACCGTCACCGATCAGAACGAGGACGTAGATTGAGGTGGGGATTTCCATGTTGCTCCTTGATCACCAAGGGGGTTCGTGGCAGCAGCGACACGAACCCCCCTAGATCTGTGTGATCCCTACTGCCTACTTGGCAGTCTCCTGGAAGGCTTCGTAGTCAACCTGGAAGCCCTTCTGCATGACGGCCTTGCCAA
>CAYLWW010000127.1:0-1892 GCA_964387585.1 uncultured Candidatus Midichloriaceae bacterium | reverse complement strand
AGAAAAAGCTTCATTTTGATTATGGAAATGCAGATCTAGTGATTTATCTATAGGGTACAGACCTTTATCCATAACTTTTCTAGTATCATAATCTACACCAGAAGTATCACCTAGCTTAAGATCGGGCATAGAGTTATTAATGCTATTTAATTCCTTATTTATAGGTAATTTTGTAATATTTATAGATTCAGTAAATTTTGGAAAATCTAAATCGTTATGATTATTTGTAATCAAAGTTTTTTTTTCTTCAATAAAACGAGCTACTCTTTTAACCTGTAATTTTTTAACTTGTTTTATATAATTTAACCATTCAGGATATTCTACAGACATTCTAAAAATATATTTTAATAAGTTTCTTTCTCAAAAAAATCATGCTAATTCAATTATGAATTGAAGATATTTTTGTATTACTTTATAAATATCAATTAACCATGAAAATTTAATAGTTATATAGTGGAATACGATATAATCATAATCGGTGGCAGCTTTATTGGAGTTAGTACAGCTATAATATTAGCAAAAAGCGGATTCAAAATTGCATTAGTAGAAAAATTACCTTCAGTAATAACTAATACAAAAGATGACACTCTAAAAAATAATAAAGCTTCTAGATTACTAGCTTTATCAATGCAATCATGCCAAAATTTACAACAAAATGGCCTTTTACATACAATAAGTGACAACGCTCAAGCAATAAAGCAAATACGTATACTTGAACATAAGAGCCATAATATTGTTGATTTTTTTCCTGATAATATAGAATTATCAGAATTCGGATATATGATCGATGAAAAAAAGCTAATATCACTAATATATCAGGATTTAGACACCTACAGCGATAATATTACTTTATTTAGAGGATATAGGCTAGAAGAAATTATTTTTGAAAATGAAAAAATTATAGATAAGAAGAAAATCACAGCAATAATAGGAACCGATAACCATGATATCAATTATGAACAAAAAAGCATCTCTGCTAAATTAATAATAGGAGCAGATGGAAAAAATTCTGAAGTACGAAAAAAAAGTGGTATAGAAGTTAAACTACTAGACTATAAACAAGTAGCTTTAGTATGTGATATCTCACATAGCGTCAACCATCATGGAATTGCTGTAGAAAAATTCATGCCAAATGGGCCTTTTGCTATATTACCTAAAAAAGGAGGTTATTCATCATCTATAGTATGGACTGAAAAAGCTAAAATACAAAGCCTTATAAAAGAATTAAAACCCAGCCTAATATTATCCTTAATCAAAGAAAGAATAGGTGACCACCTAGGAGAAATAAAAATGAAATCGGAAATTAATGCGTTTCCATTGCAACTAACCCATAGTAAGTATTATACCAGCTCTAGCAGACGTATAGTGCTCATAGGAGATGCGTGTCACTCCATACATCCTATTGCTGGCCAGGGTGTGAATTTAGGATTTAGAGATGTAGAATCATTAACCAACTTATTGATAAAGCAGCATAGCTTAGGTTTAGATTATGGCTCAACTATTCTTCTACAGGAGTATTCTGAATTAAGAAAAAAAGATATAGAGTTAATGATATACTTTACAACAATTATTAATAGTTGTTTTTTAGATAATTCTCTTTTCCTTAAAATAGGAAGACAATTAGCAATGAAAGTTTTAAACAATTCTAATCACTATAAAAACTTATTCATGCGCTATGCTAGCGGCTTCACCAGCGAACTAGTATAAAAAACAGCTAAGAACTATCAACAATAGGCTAGATAATAGATCGTTATTAATATTAGAATAAGAATAGCAATAATAAGTCCAGAAATCGTTTAGTCAGAAATTATGATAAAGTTATGCGGAATCATATTACTTTATATAGCTAAAGCAGCATAAAAAAGTCATGGTAGGTAGGTATTAAAGATTTC
>CAYLWW010000126.1:0-1899 GCA_964387585.1 uncultured Candidatus Midichloriaceae bacterium | reverse complement strand
AGCTTTAAGCGTATCTATAAACTCCAGAATTGCTTCTCGTAGCACAATAGCAGTAAGAAAAGATAATTCTTTTATACGATTTATGCTTACCGCTGGCTGAAGCAAAATGCTCATATGCAGATTGCCGATAATAGATTCCCATGGTTTACCCTTCGTTCCTCTGCTATTAGTTTGAGCTTTTGCTACAATTACAAAATTACCCTTTATCCCACTTTTTGCAAGTCGAAGAGCCTCATCGTTAGTGCTATCAATTCGGTCAAAAAGCAGTAAATTATACTCCTTTGGCCACGGTAACATTATTTTGATAACCAATAATCTATATATAGAAAATTAAATCTTTTAGACTTATAAAAGATATGATGAAGCAAAAATAAAGAAAAACAATGTAAATCCTACAGAAATAACTGATACTGATAATAAACCACGATTCGTAGGTATAATTGCCGTTTTTTCAACTGCTTCCATGAAATACATATATTTTACTACCTTTAAATAGTAAAATGCAGCTATTACACTGCTAATGACACCCAATACCGCCAAGGTAACTTCACCCTGTATAATAGCGTTATAAAAAACATAGTACTTGCCAAAAAAACCGGCAAGAGGCGGCAGACCTATCATTGAAAACATTATTATTGCAATTGATGCCGCGATAGTTTTTCTTTCTGCAGAAATCCCTTGCAAATCAGCAAAACTAGCTATATCGCTTTTTCTGCCAAACAAAGCAACTAAACAGGCAAAAAAGCCTATAGTACCAATAACATAAATAACCATGTAAATAATTGCAGAACGGAAACCTTCATCCGAATGAAGGGAAATTGCTATTAAAACATACCCTACATTTAATATCGTGCTATATGCCATTAACCTTTTTAGCGAAGACTGCATCATTGCTCCTAAGGCTCCTATAAAAATCGATAAAATAGCGGCTATTTTTATAAGATCTACTGAAACCCTTAAATAGTTTCCTGTCACTAAAGTTACAAAATTTATAAGCACAATTAGAACTCCCACTTTTTGCGCTACAGCAAAGTATGTAACTGCAGAAACAGGGGCTCCTTCATAAACGTCCGGTGTCCAGATATGAAGAGGGGCAGCAGATAGTTTAAATAATATGGCAGCTAAGACAAATATTGCCCCTACCACCAACCATATATTAAATTCGCCATCCAATGCAGCTCTTATATCATTAAAATAAATGCTACCAGTAAAGCCATAAAAGAAAGATATTCCAAGTAACATTAAACAGCTAATTAAAGACCCCAGGACAAAATATTTTAAGCCTGCTTCTGATGATTTTACATCTTTATTATTAAAAGCTGCCATTGCATAACCAGAGAGGGCTTGCAATTCTAATCCACAAAAAAGAATTATAAAATCCCTAGCAGAAATAGAAATAAAGACTCCAACGGTTGATAGCAGAATTAAGGTAATAAATTCTACCTTAATTACTTTATCAGAAATTTTTATTAAGCTTTTATATATTACAATACTCATGATACTTAAAAACAGCACCAAAGACTTGAGTTTGTAGATACCTGGGGAAACTTCAAAAGAATTAGAAAATATAAAGATGCTTCCTTGCGGAACAAAATTTATAATATAAGTACCAAGAACTAATAAAACAGCTATAGTCAAAGGACTGATAAGCCGTAAATGATTTTTAAAAAACACTGCTAACAATTGCATACACATAGCAACAGACGTTAAAACAATCTCCGGAAAAATTAAAATAAATTGATTTAGCATGTCCATTTCTAACTTAAATATTTAAACTACTTTGTTTACCAAGAAACTCCATACGATTTAACAAAAATACATTGAGTAATTTATAATTCATAATGCACAATTATGAATTATAAATTGTGCATTATGAATTAATTATGTTGAAAACAGAAC
>CAYLWW010000125.1:0-2023 GCA_964387585.1 uncultured Candidatus Midichloriaceae bacterium | reverse complement strand
GTTGACCGTAATCGTGTTGTTAATCGCCGTTCCACTAAACCCCGTTCCCACAATGGTAACACTGGACCCAATATTCCCATGCACGGGGGACATACTCGAAACCGTCACCCCTCCCCCACCTGTCGAGGTGGGGGTAAACACAATCACCGGGTCTAACCGGGAGTTGTTATTAGTCCCGCCTGCCACTCGCGAGAGGATAAAATCAATGGTATCCCCCGCCGACACAGCTTGATTGAGCGCGTACGGGTATGACGTGGCAACCGACATGGTTTGTGGGCCAAAGATCGATGCGGCATTACACTGCACCGTGAAGATTCCGGTGGCGGGATTATCGTATAGAGCGGCTGTTCCAGTAATAGAAACCGACCCCGATGCCGGGGCAGTCCAACGCAGCACTGCGCCCTTTAAACTCCCGTTATACCCATGAACGAATCCGGTGCTCCAGATTGCCAGGTATAATTCATCACCCTCCCACTTCGACCCTCCTGCGTTGTACGTGAGCAAGTTCCCACCAGTGTCTCGATACGACCATTGGTTTTGTCCCTGCGTAGACGAGAATTGAGACGCGTAGGTATATGTGACGGGTGTGCTGGTTCCCCCTCCGCTTGTCACGGTAATGGTACTGGTTTGCGATGTGCTGCCAACAGTGGCAGTAATGATCGCCGTTCCTGCACCGACAGCGGTGATAAGGAAATTCGCGCTTGCATTTCCTGGCGAAATCACCGTGGTTGCCCCCACCGACACCACCGTTGGAGCCGACGAGGTAAACGAGACGGTGGTGCTGGATGTAACCACGGCACTCATACCGACAGTCAAGACCTGCGAATTACCGGGGGCTAATGTCGCCACCGCTGGCGTGAGTGAGGTTAACGTCGGTGTGCCGCCCCCACCCCCACCGCCACTAGGTCCTCCAGTACGCGTTGCCATAAAGATATGGTCAAGATGGTGCTCCCAATCTACACTTGGGGCGGGATTCACCGTGCCGTCCCAGGTTTCTGTCCAGGTCCAAAATCCAAGTCCTTCTGGGCAATAATTCACATTGGTGTAATTGCCCGCCAGAGTCCCGTTGACCCACCACCGAATCACCCCATCTCGGGAAGTCAGGGTGGTGCTGGATTTCACGTATGACTCCAGCCGCGTCCACTGCCCTGTTGTCGCTAGTCCCGATCCAGCATTGGGGTATAACCCGAGGTCCGATGAAATATGTGAGTTATCCCATTTCACCGAATTAAATGACCATACAATGGCTTTTTGTGCCGCACCTTGAGAACCACCCGCCCCGAAGAGGAACAAACCGCTTCCGATACCAGGGGGGCCACCGTGGAAGTACAGCTTATTTCCCACTTGTCGGCCCGCAAATCCCGCATTCGTCCGCCACATGATACCGACAAACATTTCACGGGGGAGACCTGGGATAATCTTCTCCAACTGCATACCGCCAGATGTATTGCCAGCATTGATACGGGAAAATATCGTTTCCGATGGCGAAACCGGTGCCGTCCCATCACTTCCACTGAAACTTGAGTTGTATGCGTCAAAAATCCCTGCGGCACCCATCGTGGAACGCGTACAGTCGTAATCCGTCACCGCAGACATTCCCACGGGCATATTCGGCCATGTGCTCATGCTGCGTGTTCCTTCTTCGTATCCGCCTCAAGGTGGTAATGCTCGCCTTTGACAATGTTGCCCTGCGCGTCCTTCACTTCACGCTCAAACACCACGTCGTAGAAGTTGGGGAGCCACTTCCGTAACGAAATGGCCACCTCCAACTTCAGGTGTTCAGGCACATTCCACGAACGCACGTCGAGCGCACGCCCTTTCGCGTGGTAGCTCTCAACGCCGTGTTTGCTGTCCGTGCCGGAAGTGATCGTGGCAACTTCAATTCCAAAATCCCCAAATACAAACTGCACCCGTTGCAGCATCTCGTTGATGTATTTGTTCCCCACCAACGTCACCCCGTCTTTTAATTCAATCCGTGCGATCATATAAAAATCTCCACAATCGCCAATCCCGACGAGCACAC
>CAYLWW010000124.1:1555-2029 GCA_964387585.1 uncultured Candidatus Midichloriaceae bacterium | reverse complement strand
ATTCGAAGTGTCGGAGAAGGTAATCACTCCGGCCCCATATGCTATTCACAAGAAATCTATCTGCGGTGGAGCCACCGCTCGTCGACATGTTAAGATTTTTGCCTTGTCGGTCGTTGCTGCCGTTAACCTTCAGGGGTTGGGTGGCCAGTAGCGATTGGACACCGGCCATTGCTCACCAATAAGAGAGAAATGGGACTCTATGATCAAAGCGTTGATCAGAATAGCCTCAGCCAAACGGGAGAACGTGCAATGGCAAGACCAAATGGGCCACTGACAGTTTGCGTCATCAACTTGAAGGGTGGCGTAGGAAAATCGACAATCTCCGCCCTGCTGGCTAGGAACGCCCTATCGGCCAGACAGCGCGACGTACTTGCGATCGACCTGGACCCTCAGGCAAACCTCAGCCAAGCTCTAATGAGCAGCAACTACAACACCTTCTTGGCGCAGCGAAGGCCTTCGATCGTTGAAATTTTC
>CAYLWW010000124.1:0-1545 GCA_964387585.1 uncultured Candidatus Midichloriaceae bacterium | reverse complement strand
TCAATGGCTACCGCCCTGCCTCACCTGGAAGATCTGGATCGGCATCGGATCCAAACACTGGTGTCGAACTGATCGCCAAGGCCGGTACGAACACGCTGCAACTCATCCCATCGAGGTTCGACTTCTCCGACAACCTGACCAACTCATTGCGCCCGGACCCGAAAGTACTCGCTCGTTTCTTGGCTGGAAACTTTCAGCATAAGGACTTGATTATCATTGACTGCGCCCCCACGGAATCAATCCTCACACATGCGGCTTACCACGCGAGCGGACTTGTGCTGGTGCCTGTTAAGCCAGAGTTCTTCGCAACTATCGGTTTTCCGTTGCTGCATGAGTCCCTCGCAGAATTTAGGCGGAAGAACCGCGGACACTCCATTGATGTTGCTGGCGTGGTGATCAACAACGCCTTCTATCACGGGGGAAATGATGGCGGCCCCGAGAAGGCTCGAGCACTCGAGGAGATCCGAGTCGAGGCACAGAAGAATACATGGCCCATCTTCAGAACACAGATACCGTTCTCACGAGGTTTCCCTAAGATCATGCGAGGGGATCACAGCTATTCTGGCAATGCCGTTGAGTTCCCGCGATTCGCAAAGGAATTTTTTGACTCGATCGGGCTGTAGGTAATCGTGACGACCAAGCATAAAAGCAAATACCACCTGTTGATGTCACTCTTGGCGCCGTTGCTGCGGGAGTGGGGCTATGACACGGTTAGGCAATGCCTAGCCGCAGCCCAAGAGGAACAGTCTAAGGAAGACCTGTCGCTCGCAGTGCATAAGCGCAAACCAGCGAAGGAGTACCGTCGACCGAGCGCGGTGGAAATGGTCGAGCGCCTCGACGCCGGTTTGGATCGGAAAGAACCCCTTCGCGCCCTCGCAGTAAGATTTGACGCCAAGACATTCCTCCCAACAGCTTCGGATGTGAGGCACTTTCTCGAAATGCGCGGCCAAGACCCTGGCCCCGTCAAACAAAGACAGGACGCGTTCAGGAAGCTCCTCGACGTGCTGGTAAACATGGCTGACGACGAGCTGATGCTGCTACATGCATCTGGCACGCATGCGGGCCCAACGCAGCTTGGACCGCTGTCCGACGCGATAAAGGCCACGAGTGCTGCGGTGAGAATCACAGAATCGGATGCGCCGCCAGATACTGCTGAGGGATCAGTCGAGCCGCGAGTCAATCTTTCTGACGGTGCAGCGGTGAAGTCCTGACGAGTGGATGAACATGGCATCGGGAGACACGTGACCTTAACAGCCTCCAGTGAAATGCGCCCCCCAAGCAACTTTGTCGGTCGACCCGTGGGGCTTCCGCAAATGCGAATGCAGTCGAACCTCATCGTGGTGAATCCGCCAATCTTCAATGACGATCTTTGCGGCCAATAGGAATATCCGTGACAGAGCCGCCTCGCATCGCTCCGATTAGCGTTGTGAACAGCGACAGTTTGTGAGAGCAATTCGCTAGGTGATCGCCGATCCGAGTAGCTATACTTCTAACTTAGGTTGCTAATCTTCGAAATTAAATCGATTCGATGGACAAAACCCAAAT
>CAYLWW010000123.1:0-2121 GCA_964387585.1 uncultured Candidatus Midichloriaceae bacterium | reverse complement strand
CTTCCGCTCTCTTCTTTCAACTTAAGCCAATTATAAATAGTAGAACAGGAAATAGTAAAAACTCGACAATGAGAGCTCTTACTGCCTCCTGCTTCTATAAATCTTAGGACTTTTTTACGTAAATCTAATGAATATAACATCCCTTATTTATATCAATTATTCATATTAATGTCAACTGGAATGACTATAATAGTTATGATTTCTTGGGCGCTCATTTGTGATACCCTGGTTGGCTTGCTTAACTTTTCCTTGTTTGTAAGCATATGATTACTGATAAATAGTTGAGTAAGAGAAATCCAAGTTATTCATCAAATGAATTTGGATTTCATCATCGCCATTACCATCTTTTGGCTCTTCTGGTATTACTGGAAGAAATTCACCATTATTAGCTATACGATTGAGTAAATCTTGTATTGTTATTTGTGGAGCAGGATCAATACTCAATGGTCTAGCTAAAATAAACGTATTTTCAAAATACAGCTCACCATCTCCTATTCCTTCCTCTGCTTGGTTACCAGCTTCTATAGGTCTTTCTATCACGGAAATATATCGATTATTAATGTAGTGTTGCAGAGTATTGCCAATCACCCCAGTTGCGTGATACTGATCAATTTGTTGTAAAAGCTTAGGATCCATGATAAAGAATGGTCTATTGAGAACAAGTAATATTTCATTTTGTTTTGTTGTCTCATCTAAAGGGCCAAAGATAAATTCAAGAATTTTTACTTTTATATCCGAAGGAAGTTCGGCTATCTTTTTGGGATGAATTTCATATTTCTTATCCAATCCCCAAAAATCTCGGCTTATTTGTGTTAAAGTTAATATTTGTTTAGTATAATTACTAAATGTTTCATCTAATGCATGCTCCTTAATTATAATATTACTTAATAATCCTGCTTTATACATAGCATGAAGAATCGGCGAGTACTCTTCTTTATAAAGATTAATCAGCTTGAGTTTTGTGATTTTTAAAGCATCTGCTAAGATTTTATACAAATTTATTTCTTTTGATGCTTCTTGTGATGCATTTTTTTTAACAATTTTATGCTCTTTTCTCGCCAATGATAATATGCTACCGTCTGTTAGTTTTTTACTACTTATAATCGAAAATATATCTTCAATATTTTCATTATTTAAAAAGTGAGATTGCGATAACTCTTCTAATAACTTATCAAGATTTTCATTATCATAGAAAATATAATGTTCTAAATATTCTATTAAAAATCTTTGAATTAATTGAGTTTCACCATTATCAATCCACTTTTGTAATGGATGAAGATTTGATTTATTGTAGAAGATCCTAGATACTTTTAGTAAATTATAAAAATAAAGCATACTATCTTCTTCATTAGGTTGATTTATTTGCTGAAAAGTTATGCTATTTGAAAAATTCTCTAAAAAATCGCTATTAATTTTACTTGCCGTTTCTTTAATGCTTAATATTATATCAGTATTAACTTTAGTTTTAATCAAGCAATTCATCAATTTTGTTTGATCTATAGATAAAATAAATTGATCTAACACGTTATTTTTTTCAGAATATTCAATTAAAACATTTATTAAATTAAAAGGTAAATCAGGCCCTAGCTTAGATAATTGAATTTTGTTTAACAAAGCTTCTAACATAGGTTTTATTATTCCCCTATTATTAGCTCTATGAAGCCCTAAAATAATGGCTAATTCAAAATTTTCTTTTTCTTTATTATCTAAGTCTAAGCTGAAGCCTACAATAATTTCCGATGCATTTTTAATAATATCATTAACATCTACCATCATTAATTCTAATTTCATTGCTTCATTCAAGAGAAATTTAACTGTAGGATTATAATTTTGATATTTTATTGCATATGAATTTTTATCACTTAAAAATTTTTTAACATCAAAAAGAGAGATTTTATTACTATCAGTTTTATTACTATTAACTAGTGTTTCTATAGCTCTTAACTTTTCAAATAACGTTTTAATAAAACTTTCATCTGGGATTCGTTCTAAAGTAAATTTAATTTCCCAATCATATCGAAAAAAACTATCATAATTTATATCTATAGGAATAAATTTTCCTAATACATTTCCTAGCTTAGTTGTTCCTAATATTTTATTATCATCTTCTATAATACCTTT
>CAYLWW010000122.1:0-2149 GCA_964387585.1 uncultured Candidatus Midichloriaceae bacterium | reverse complement strand
AATATCCTATCAATCAAGCCTTTGAATTCTATAATTATCAATTGGAATGACTATATCACAGCCTAAAACATTGATTGAATTTAATATTTTTGCAAAGAATGAGGTTGCTAAAATAGACTATATATGTATAAAACAATGTAATATAACCTAATTAATTCAAAATATTTAGTTATTAAATATATTGGGCACACTAAGCATTAATAACTAAAGCATTAAAATTGATTAAGGTTAAAATATCTAATTAATAACCAATCAAAGGTAAAAAAATGACAGATGTTGCAAAAGAAAATACAACAGATGTTGCAAAAGAAAATACAACTGATGTTGCAAAAGAAAATACAACTGATGTTCCAGAAAAAATGACAAATGTTCCAGAAAAAATGACAAATGATCAATATAAAACATATAAAACAGCTATTTCGAAGCTTCCTGCTATTCCTAAGATTACTACAGAGGATATGAAAACAGCTATTAGTTGTTTACCTAGCAACCCTCATGGTGTCGATATGAGTAATGGAACCATGATTGCTAAAACGAAGCTAATCACAGAATCGGGATATGGTAGGCTTGAAAAGATAATCAGTTATTTCTATAATTGTTATAATAAACAAGTAAGCGATGATTACTACATAATGGACAAAATAACATACCCAGCATTTAAAGATACTGACTTTGGGGGTATATTTGAACAATGCGGTAAAAATCCAGAATGTGGAATCTTAGAGGATAAATTTTTCAACTGTCTAAAAGAAGAAGCTCAAAAAGATAATATCAGTGCTATAAGAAGTTCTCAATTTCTTGAGATCATGTGTAATCAAGAAACTGGGGCTGGCAAAGCTTACTTAAGCGCTAAGTGCAATTCTGACATTAATCATTCTTCTCACCTCGACTTTTGTCTTAAGATAGATATGATATGTTGGCTGAATGTGGAATTAATACATAATTCAACACAGGAAGTAGTATCCTCAAATTAATATCCATTATAGGAGGAGACTAATCGTCCCCTCCTATAAACAAGTATACACATATATATTTAAAATATTACCCTTCTACAATACTGTGAATGATTGTAAACACAACCATATCCAGAGGATGAAGTACTTAGGTAACCCAGGGTATATTAGGGTTAACAATGTTATATATTAGGCATTTACCTATAACATATGTTAAAATTCAATATAATGATAAAGAAGGTTAAAAAATGAGTTTAAATATTGGACTACAATATAAGGTCAAAGCATATATAGTCTGCCTGTTACTATTTAACATAAGCAATACCTATGCCTCAGGTGAATATATTAAATTATCTCTTGATTTGGTAAATATGCTAGAAGCTAAAAAAAACAGCGATAACTATAGAGATAAAGTCGAAATAACAAAAAGCAAAACAGATAAGTATAATTTAGGTAATTCATTAGAGATTGGTAAAAATCTGAATGAGCACATAGGTATCAGTATATCAAGTCATATATTCTCTAAAAAATATAGCGATATATCAACTACAATAGGAAAATTACCTAATCCTCTGAATACATTAACCTTATTTGATTTCGAGACATCTACTAGCGATCAGTTTGCTAACTTTATAGGAGAAGTGCTGAACTATCAGGTGGGAGTTACAGAAAATATGGTACATATGTATAACTATAAGTCCAGCACGTGGTCGCTAATGGGTAATTTATACTATTACTATAATTACAAACCAAACCTAAATTTCTATATAACAGGAGGTATGGGGGCAGCTAGACATAAGCTTAGTATATTAGATATGGGAAAAACTCAACTAGACGATAAAGATTATCTTAAATACAGCATTGAGAATAATAATTCAATTAAGCCAAAAACTAAAGCAACATTTGCTTATAATATAGGAGTTGGTTTAGAGTTAAATATGGTTAAAAATCTCTGGCTAGATCTATCAGCTAGGTATTTAAGATATGGCTCAGCAGACATAGATGTTTCTGACTTAGGGTTCAGTAAGCCATTAAACTTAGTATCAAAAAGCAATGGGTTTAGTTATACTGTAGGCTTAAAGTATAAGTTCTGACTAATTATAGTAAATAACCTTGTAATTCAGACGTGAATAAAATAAGATTTTAAATTTAATGGTAAGAGATGAGCTATTCATTAGATTTACGAGAGAGAGTTA
>CAYLWW010000121.1:0-2221 GCA_964387585.1 uncultured Candidatus Midichloriaceae bacterium | reverse complement strand
TATCCGAAGGAAGTTCAGCTATTTTTTTTGGATGTTGAATGGAATATTTTTTATCCAATCCCCAAAATCTTGGCTTACCTGAGTTAAAGTCAATACTTGTTTAGCATAATTATAAAATGTATCATCTAATGCATGCTCCTTAACTATAATATTACTCAATAACCCTGCTTTATACATAACATGAAGAATCGGTAAGTACAACATGTCTGCATAAATCGGTATAGACTTGAAATCCTCTATGATTTTTACAGCATCTACTAAGATTTTACATGAATTTATTTCTTTTGATGTTTCGTGTAATTCAATTGTTTTAACAATTTTATGCTCTTTTCTCATCAATGATAATAGTGCATCGTCTGTTAGTTTTTTCCCACTTATAATCCGTAATATCTCTGCAATATTTGCATTATTTAAAAAATGAGATTGCGATAACTCTTCTAATAACTTACTAAAATCTTTACTATTTTTATAATCATATAAAGAATGATTTTTTAAATATGTTATTAAAAATCTTGGAATTAATTGAGCTTCACCATCATTCATCAACTCTTGTAATGGATGGAGATCTGATTTATCGTAGAAGATTCTAGATACTTTTAGTAAATTATAAAAATAAACTGTACTATCTTTTTCAGTAGGTTGATTTATTTGCTGAAAAGTTATGCTATTTGAAAAATAATTTAAAAAATCGCTATTAACTTTACTTGCCGTTTCTTTAATGCTTAATATTATATCACTATTAACTTTAGTTTTAATCAAACAATCTACCAATTTTCTTTGATCTATAGATAAAATAAATTGATCTAAAACAGCATTTTTTTCAGAATATTCAATTAAAACATTTATTAAATCAAAAGGTAAATGAGGCCCTAGCTTAGATGATTGCATTTCTTTAAATAAAGCTTCTAACATAGGTTTTATTATTTCCTCATCATTAGCTATATGAAGAAGCCCAAAGATAATATTTCCCTTTCCTTTATTATCTAAGTCTAAGCTAAGGCTTACAATATTATCCAATGTATTTTTAATAAAATTATCATCAATATCTTTTAGTGATCCTAATTTTATTGCTTCTTTCGAGAAAAATTTAAGTGTAGGAATATAATCTATATATCTTCCTGCATATGAATTTGGATCACTTAAAAATTTTTTAACATCAAAAAGAGAAATTTTATTACTATCCGTTTTATTACTATTAACTAGTGTTTCTATAGCTCTTAACTTTTCAAATAACGTTTTAATAAAACTTTCATCTGGGCTTTGTTCTAAAGTATGGACAATACGCGATTCATCTCGAAAAAAACTACCGTAATTTCTATCTATAGCAATAAACTTCCCTACTATATTTCCTAGCTTAGTTATTCCTAATATCTTATTATCATTTTCTATAATACCTTTCCAAAGATTCTCGTAATGATTCAGGTAAAATTCAAATAAATCTTTTTTTTCTTCATGGGAATATCTGCCTTCAAAAATTTTATCTACTATAAAATTTCCATTTGAGAGTATATAATCATTACCAAGCCAAGATAAAATAACTTTAAAAAAAGATGTAGGAATTGCAATCTCGTTATTATCTAATATATATTTCACTAATTTTATACTATCCTTTGCTGCTTTCTCATAAAAATTTAATACTAATTTGATATCATAAAAATCATTTACAGAAACAATACGTTGTATATGACTATGACTAGAAAATATAAATTTCTTGTAAAGCTCAATCTCTAACTTTTTTTCAAGATTATTTTCATTTGTCGATAATCTGCATTTTCTTAAAAAATAGAGAAATAATTGAGAAAATTCATAACTACTGAATGCTTGGTCTAATAGCTCTGCATTTTGAGATAGTAATTTTAAACCACCTAAAAAGCTATTACGTAGCACTTTAAATTCCTCTCCATTTAAAGTTTCAATTACTACAGATCGGTAGTCTTGTACAAATTGCTTGATATAGTTTTGAGGACGTTCTAACATTGTAAAGGAGATTATATTTAGATAATTTATAAAATAATGTCATCCTAATCTAAATTAAGTATCTTACAATCAAAATAATAAGTTTATTATTAAAATTTAGTAAAATACCGCTTTATTTTTAATAAAGTATTAAATTATTCGTCATTAATATGACTTTTAAGCAATTCTTTCGAATCCCTTTCTTAAGGGGTTGTTAGATCAAGGAAAGTACGCCACTACAAGATGGAGTGAGAATGGTGTTTGA
>CAYLWW010000120.1:0-2223 GCA_964387585.1 uncultured Candidatus Midichloriaceae bacterium | reverse complement strand
GTTGTGGGCTGAGCAGTGGCTGGAGCTTGAGCCAACATGTTGTTTTGCATGCCGCCGCCGCTAATGCTGTCGCTAAATAGTCTGTTATTGCCAGCAATGTGGTTGGCTTGTACGCCCTGACCCATGCTTGGTCCGCTCAACACACCAGTACCTTCGTATTGAGGTTTGCCCAGGAGATTGCCGCTCACATTTTGGCTGTTGCGGAAGAGCAAATCTTTGGAGGCAGCGAGGTTTGAGCTGTTACCCAGTGAAAAGTTGAGCTTGCTGGAGAGTAAATCGCTCTGTCCAAAATTGAGCATCTGACCGTTGGACATGTCCAGTGTGCTCATTATAGGAGCGTCATCTGGCAACAGCGAAAGGTCAATAGCAAAATGATCAGCTGAAAAAAGATTGCCCAAACCACTGGGGTCTAGAGCTGAGAGCATATCGAGCTGGGGCGCAAAGAAACTGCCCAGGGCTTCGAAGAATGAAGATATAAAACTGATATGACCAGGCATCTTTGTGATGATATTCATCAAAGGTGAGAGTGCTTGGTCGGCTCCAGGGACAGGAGCGCCACCAGCCATGCCGAGAGCTGCGTCAGCACCGGGGGCGGGTAGGGCAGCGATCTTATCTATGCCAATATTCGCTGCGGCGTTAGCCACCTGGTTTTGCACTTCTCGTGCCAGAGCTTCTGTACCGCGGCTGACGGAGCTAGCGGGGTCAAAAGATTCTGAGGCAGAAAATTCGAGTGGGCTCATCTGGGGTGTCCTTAGAGGCGTGAGTTCAATGTACATCCCCCATAAGCTTGTGTCGATAGGGATCATGGGAGGATTCCCATGCTTTTTGGGTTAGAATTTTTGTTTATCCAGTTTGACCCTCTAGAAGAGGGGTCTAACCCCGATTTAGCCAGGTCAAGCGGTTAGAATCTAGGTTCACTGACAGTTTTGAGCTGGAATCATGAAAGAAAGCAAATCTAATAGCCTTTTTGTTGCGTCGCTGTTGAGTCTTTATTTAACGGCAGCTACATTGCCAGTTTTGGCTCTCGATAAGCCTATGCCGCCGCCAGCTGCGGCAGTGAGCCAACCGAGGGTGCAGGAGATGGCCAGTATGACTGTGCCGGCACTAGCGCCCCTCGCTAGCCAATACAAAGAAAACCCAGACGAAAACAGCTGGAATCAATATTTCAACCTGTTCAAGGAAGTCCTGGCTAATCCGGCATTCAGCCAGGTCGACAGCCAGCTCATGATTCAGTCCAATCCCTCAATGCAAGAGTTCCGGGCAAAAGCGCAGGAATTGCCTGGTGCTGGACGGGTCTGGAGCTTTCTGGGACCAAAAGAGAGCCATACTGCAATTTTTCAAAGTAGCCAGGGCCGGGTCTTTTTGATTCCCATGCCAGCTCTCACAGCTTTGCGTGACGCCCGATTTTTGAGCTACGTGCCCGCTACCCCCGCCCCCGGTAAGCCTGCCCATAAGCCAGTGGTGAGCCCAGCACCTGCTGCCACTAGCAAATATCTGGCATTTATTGGCGGCGATAGAGCCACTGGCAATCTCTGGTTTAAAGGCTACAAAATAGACAACGGCGCACTATTTGAAGCGCCTGAAGTCTTTGCTTCTTTGTCGCCATTTTTTACACAAAGTGTTAGTGGCAAAGCAAGCTTTGCTGGTAACGACATCGTTTTGACGATTTTGCCAGCAGTTACCTCTGACCCCTATAAGTCCAGTGAAGTAAAAACTGAAAAACCAAAAGCTGCAGCCGTGGGCTACCGCGTCACCCTCAAGTTTGTCGGTAATCACTACACTCTGGCTGGCAAGCAACCTGAAGAAGGTCCCCATGCAGTCGCTCTGGTATTTGCCCAGGCGCTTGCCGCTGGTCGTAATGAAATAGCTAAGTCATGGCTTGTCGATCCCAAGCTAATTTGCATCCCAAAATATCTTGGCTTGATTGGCCGCGACTCGCCACCAATGCGTCTTGTGCCTATGACTTCTACTGTGTTTGGTGGGTCTAGATTTAGACTGGTAACTGGCGCCAAGGATGATTTGATCATCGAGGTCGGTGTCATCACCCAGTCCGGTAGACTCAAAGGCAAAACTGCAGTCAAAGGTATCTTTGTTGCTCCTCCTGATGCACTGGCTCAAAAAATAACCGGTACGATTATCATGCCTCAGGTTGTAGCACCTCCGCCTGCCACTGCCGGTGATGCTGCGCATAAGCCTGAGGGCGCCAAACCAGTTACTAAAAGC
>CAYLWW010000119.1:0-2276 GCA_964387585.1 uncultured Candidatus Midichloriaceae bacterium | reverse complement strand
AAAATAGCCATATTTATTTATACTTTATTTACTTTTAATAATTATATTGAATATTAAAACTTTATTTAATTATCTAGCTTAGAAAAGAGCAATAGCGATAATTAATCCTATAACTGATGAGAATTTCAACATCATAGTGTTTGTTGAAGCGGTATCGGCAGATGTGGGAGCAGTATCAGCAGTATCAGCCTTATCAACATCTTCGCAGGAAGCAGATTTTCCTAAAACGTCAATAGCACAAGTAACTGAATTTCTATACATGGGATTGATCCAGTAATCTTTACATGCTGGGCTTTTTTTAGCATCGGTAAATCCTGAAAATCTGTGAACTGTGTGAAGGTTGTTGTTTAAACTAGACTTATAATTATTTGTTATACTTTGGAATCTCTTGAGATTATCAGCTTCATGTTCAGCATATGGGCAGTATCCTTGTCCGTCTTTGTTATACCCGCACAGGCATGGTCTAGTTGTAGCTTTAGAAACTTCTGGTTGAGCGTCTTTAGCAGCCTTGAATATAACCTTGTAGTTACAATCAGTATCATAATTGCAAGTAACAAGTCCTTTAGCAGCTCTTTTTTTCTCTTCGGTACCATAAAGTCTTTGAGCGCATTCAACTTTTCCTGAAACGTCATTTCTTGAATAGAATCCAGTTGCACATGCATAATCTTTAGTAGTGGCATCAACATCATCAATACTTTCTCCTTGGGCTACTGAGAATGGTTCAGCGCATTTAGAAGCCAAGCAAATTAAACCATTTTTACAATCAAAAGTGCTTTTGCAGGCGGGACTAGTTTTGTCAAGTTGAGCAGCACAGACATCTTTTAATGGGTCTCTTGGGGTGGAAGCATCTAATAAGCAGTAGCTTCCTACTTTGCAAGAGTTATTGTCTAAACATCTCTTACCAATGTCAACTCCATCGCACTTTTTGTTAGTACAAGATTTATATTTTTTAACTGTAGTCTTGTCTTCTTCATAACCGGTAACTTCAATACAGTCTTCAGGTCCTTCACAGCTTTCTCCGGGTAATTTACTTGCGACTTTAGCAGGAGCAGCAGCACATTGTTCAGTCTTTGCTAAATCAGTGTCAAAGAACTCTGAAGTTATAACAGTGCATGATTTTCCTGTAGTACATGGGTTAATCTTTACTGTTCTTGATTCAGATCTTTTTCCTGTAGCATCACCGCAAGTTTCTTTGGCTTCAGCAGCGCATTCGAATTTAGGGCATTTATTAACTACTACTGGAGCTTGGAAATAAGGGAAAAGAACTGACTTAACACATTCTTCAGCAGAAGTAAATCTATTTTCAAATAAAGCATTGACTTGTTTAGTTTGGAAATCTTTTAATACAGCTTTATCTTCAACTACAGCTTTACAGTTGAATCTTTCTTTGGTGTGACATTTTCCTTGATTATCAGCTAAATTTTTTGAGAAAAATTTAATATATTCAGCAAGGGAGTTTGAAGAATTGGCTTTCTTGCAGTATTTAGCTCCAGTGGGATTATAACCGGCCTCGCATGAACCAGTTAAAGTAACTTCAGCACCATTTTGTAAGAATTCTTCGTTACCGTTTTGAGCAGGAGCGTTATTGTCATACTTACAGTCAGCATCAGCATTACAAGCAGTAGTGGTTTTCAAGGTTAGATTTCTGCAGATTCCATTGTCACTGAAACCGCTTTGACAGAATGAAACAACGTTGTTTTCGATTGCATCTGGGAATTTAACTTCTGAAGTTCTTTCACCATTGGCTAAAGAAAAAAGTTTTTTGCATTCGAAAGTATTATCTTGTTTTTTGAAGCAGGCGGAACCATTAGTACATTCATAAGAATCAGCTTCAGTACAAGCGGTACCATCGGCTAATTGGGCTTGACAAGTTTTAGTTCCTGCAGCACCCAAGCATGCTTTTCCGTATTCACAATCAGAGTGGTTTGTGCATTTAGTAGCATCCTCGACTTTACACTTATTTGTTGTGGTATCACAGGTTAATCCGGCAATACATTTTTTATCAGTAGTATTACAAGCTCCTCCAGCATAAACTGGTAAGCTATCTTCAACACCGCAATTAGCAGTAGTAGTAGTTCCAGTAATAGATTTAAAAGGACAAACTTTACCAGCTTCGCAAGCTTTTAATTGATAAGTAATTTGAGTACCTTCTTCTTTTTTTTCTGCGCATTGATTAGCAGGTAAATCAGATTTACATTTATAAAAGGGTTCTGAATTTACTAAGCAATTAGATGCTAAAATTATTGTTAAAGCAAGTAAAAAAGTTTTCATATCTT
>CAYLWW010000118.1:0-2309 GCA_964387585.1 uncultured Candidatus Midichloriaceae bacterium | reverse complement strand
CGTTGTCGTAGCTGATTTCGTTCTTGACTTTGGTCAACACGCCGGACGTGTAGGTCAGTGTTTGCTTGGCAATCTTTCGCGTGCCAGAACCGCGTCCGTCAGCCGTTGCTGATGCAAGCTGTTCCGTGTACAGCGCTTGCGTAAGGTTCCCCGACGTGTACGTGAACGCTCCGTCAAAGTCAGGATGCGTTCCGGCGAAGATGAGCGCCTCTTCCAGCCATTGAAAATTGGCCCTGACCTTGTCGGCATTGGTCGACGCGCTGTAGCTTCCAGCGTTCGGGTAAAGTGATAGCAGTCCGCTCATGCGGCAACTCCTGTTACTTGGATTGAGCACGGCACAGCAACGCGAGCATTCGCCGCGTCGTAGCAATGCAAGGTCAGTTTGTTATCAGCCAGCACCGTTTCGGACACGGTCAAATTGCTGTAGGACGGGTTCGCCTGAGTGCTTGACTCCGACGTAATCTGTACGTTGGTGACCGTGATGTACTTGCGCGGAAGCTGAACAACAACGCCAGCGGAGGCGCTTGATGTAGCGGCCACGGTATCGGTGACGGTCGGCATCAGGGCCGCAAATGTTGCCGCATCAAACTCGACTTGCCATAGCCTTGCATCAACAAAGCCAGACGGGAAAGCGCGCGTCTTACTAAAAATCGAGAAACGGCAGTAACGCCCCGTTGATATTGCCTGCTGACCAAGCGTTATTTGTGCGCTTGTCATCGTCGGCGATTCAGAAACATCGCACGCTATGACCATTGCCCTCAGAGTCTCTTCTGCCGATCCAACATCGGCCTCTGATCCGGCACCCTGATATAGCTCCACCCATCTTGCGATGTTCAACAGCGCAAAAACGGCTGCCCGCGATGCTCCAATATCAAAAATAGGGCTTTCTGCCAACGGCATAACCGGCGGCGAAAACAACGCATTCTTTGAATCAAGAAGCTGAGTATTTTTTCCGGGAGTAGTTTGATCTGAGCCTGTATATACAGACGTTTCTACGGGCTCAAAGCTAGCTTTGGTGCGCACGCGAAAATAAGGATCACCATCCCACAGCTTGAATGCCTCTACATGCGTGAGCGTCCATCCGGACGGCCCGGTAATGGCCTGCGAATACACAGTCGCCAATGACCCTACACCCGATGCAACAAGCGTGATCGTGCCGGTGCTGGCGGTTGCGCTGATCGCAATCGAAGAGCGCGCGTACACCTTTACGACGTAAGTTGACAGGGCATTCAGCGGAGGAGAAACGTAGGTGTTACTTGATACGTCTTGTGTATCGACAACCTCTGTTTCCTCGTAATTCATCACGACAACCCTGTAACCAATAAGGAACGGGTAGGTCGTTATGGCAGCCCACGTCGCGCGAATCTTTGACAGCGGAAGCGCGCCCGTGGGCACCGTGACGATCTCTTCGGTTAACGTGATCGCCCCAACAGTAGGCGGGTTGCCCGGCGTATCAAGCCCGGTGTCGGTGTAGGTCGGGGACGTCGATACGACGCTTGAATAACTTGCCGGGTCGTACTCTGTGCACTGAATCTGCCAGCGTCCCGGCTCCGATGCGCCGATACCAAAGATGCGCATCAGCTTTGAGGTAAACAGCGCACCGTAACTTACCGTGATGACATCGCCCAATTGCAGCTTTAGGCCATCATCAAATACCGTGAACGACATCTCAAGGTCTTCAAGGTAGAGATGGTTGCGGCGTTCGATTGATTCGCGGTTTGCCTGCGAGTAGGACGTAACCCCCGGCATTTCCACCACTTGCCCGCGTAGCTGCTCGCCAGACGGGATCGCGGGAATGTCCGTACCCTGCGGGGCAATCGAAGGTATCCAGTCACCAGATGCAGAAGGTTCGGTGAATCGAACGTAAACAACGTTCGGACGCTTCCTGATTTCCCGTTTCTGCCAGCTAAACGAACCCTCAACAATGTTGTCTTCGGTGATCGTGGCGACACTTGAACCCGTGCCATCGGGAATCATGCGATAGATCGAGCCTTCGGGGACCACGAAGCACCCGGCGTATTGAGCCAAGGTCTTGACCCATGCTTCCGCTGGCTGTTGGTTCTCAAGACAAAGATTAAGGACGCGCTTTTTCTCTCCACCGGATAACGTCGCGTCGTTCGCATTCGCTACAGCGGTGACGTCTGACCAGAATGCAGACGTAGGCGTCATGCCTAGACCGAACGTGGAGTCAGTCAACATCCGCGCAGTCAATAGCGCCGGAACGTTGTTGTACGTCCACGTTGACGGTGTGGCGTAAACCTGAGCGCCGTCCCGTGGGTCGTAGGTTTTGAGGCCACGAATCACCGCGT
>CAYLWW010000117.1:0-2318 GCA_964387585.1 uncultured Candidatus Midichloriaceae bacterium | reverse complement strand
TATTGGTTTTTTCCACAAAACGAACAATGCAGCGATTTCTTGTCTGATTCGTTTTTCATAATGACTCTAACTCTTCATTTATCTTAAATTACATTATTATCAGGTAAATTTTTGAAAGTAAACTATAAATACATTTGGTATTATTTATAAAGGTTATGGTCACAAAATAACAAATTATATTTATGTTAATAACTTACCAAAAAATTCTAATTTTGAGTTTTTAAACAAGAAATCTTATTGGGAAGTCATTAACTCTCTGCTGTGAATTATTTTATCAATAATACCAAATTTTTGCGCTTCAGCAGGGGACATGAAATTATCCCTTTCCATACTATTTTCTATAGTTGCAATAGTTTGACCCGTATGCTTGGAATAAAATTTTTGTAGCATATTTTTAACATTTTTTGTTTCCTTAGCATGTATCTCTATATCAGTTGCTTGGCCTCGATACCCGCCAATTGGCTGGTGGATCATAATTCGGCTGTTTGGTAATGCGTATCTCATTCCTGGCTCTCCAGCAAGAAGAATTGTAGCACCCATAGAGCATGCCTGACCAATACATAAAGTTGCTATTTTAGGTTTTATATATTGCATTGTATCATAAATTGCAAAACCGGAACTTACCACACCTCCGGGAGAGTTTATATACATATACACCTCTTTTTCTGGATTTTCTGCTTCCAAAAAAAGTAGCTGAGCAATGATTAAGTTTGCCATGTGGTCTTCAAATTCTCCACAAACAAAAACAATTCTTTCCTTTAATAATCTTGAATATATGTCATAGGCTCTTTCACCTTTCGATGTTTGTTCTACAACCATTGGTACATATGTCATAAAATGCTCTTTAAGATTTTTAAAAATAGTTAGCTAAAAATATGCTTAGAATGCGGGTTATACATTATGATACCCATATTGTAAATATATTTAAACTAGCAAAATAAAACAGCTAAATGCTAGAAATTTTAGTGTTTTGAGTATAAGTATTAACATTCAGGATATTTAATTACAAGGCTCTTTCATTTTCTTACCAGCTCTAAATATTAGGATTCTTAATAGGGTTATCTATAATACCGAATTTTGCAGCTGTTATGCATCAATTTTGCATCACCGGTTACCGATATCAGCTCTTAAGTTAATATTATAAATATATTTTACTTCTAGAGTTTATTTTCTTTCTTTAGTTTTAGAAGATCATTATAACCGCCTATAAATTTATTATTAATAAAAATATATGGTACCGTAGTCTGTTTTGTTTTTTCAACAAGTTTTTTTCGAAGATCCAGATCAGAACCAAGGTCAATCGCTTCATAAATTATTTTACTCTCTGCAAGTAAATCTTTTGCCATCATGCAATAACTGCACCCTTCTTTTATATAAATAATGACTTGCATATTTTCTCGGTTAAGAACTTGCTCTGCCAAGTCACGACTTTTACTAATAGTTAGCAGCTTAAACATTATAAAAACCATAAATACAATAGCTAATAAGATAAGAATCTTGTTTTGTAATTTGCCACCAATTTTCATGAAATAAACCTTAATCTATTTTAAGTTATACATGGTTGATATTAAGACCACACAGTGAGAATCTTTAATCAACAAGTTTGATTATTATTTTATACCTAAAACTAAACGTAGTAACCTATTAATTAGTATATTTTTTTAGGGTTAATAAATAGCTATGTTATCAAACACATTAGAATTAACTTTGAGAAAAGCTCTACATCTAGCTTCAAGTTACAAACATGAATATGCTACTTATGAGCATTTATTACTTGCTCTTATGGAGGATGAAGATGTCAAGCTAGTGTTGATAGAAAAAGATATCAATCCCAGAACAATTAGCAAAAAACTTACTGCTTATTTAAAAAATTACCTTGTTGAATTATTTAATGAAATCATCAAAGAATCAAAACCTACAGCAGGATTTCAAAGGATAGTACAAATAGCGGTTTTACATAGCCCAACAAATGGACAAAAACCGATTACTGGGGTTAATGTACTTGCTGAATTTTTTTTCGAAAATAATTCGTACGCCCTTACGTGCCTAAAACAAGCTCATCTAAAAAGGGGAGACGTGCTCAATTATAATAACAGGGGTAATAATTCTACCATTATAACTAATCAATATCCTTCAAAGAAGCAATCATCTAGTGAAAATATAGAGGAAAATGATATTGCCACCGCCTTAAAATCTCCTAAAAATCTGAATGAATCTAGCTCTAACGACAATACTATTCTTAGTGCTCCAGTTGTAGAACTTCTAAAATATTCTGTTAACCTAAATGCAAAAGCAAATAAGAATGATATTGATTGTTT
>CAYLWW010000116.1:288-2350 GCA_964387585.1 uncultured Candidatus Midichloriaceae bacterium | reverse complement strand
AAATTAGGCTTAAAATAGTTGGTAATTTAGATAAAATAAACAATGATTTAAAAAGTAAAATACTTAATGCTGCAGATCTCACTAAGAATAATGATAAGATGACGGTTTGTTTGGCTTTTATCTACGGGAGTAGAGAGGAAATAGTCCACGCTTGCCAAAATATCGTTAATTCTGGTATAAAACAAATATCCGAAGAAATTTTTAGTCAATTCTTGTATGACAAAGAAATGCCCGATGTTGATCTATATATAAGAACAGGTGGTTTTTTTAGAATGAGCAATTTTCTGTTATGGCAAGCTGCTTATGCTGAACTATACTTTATTGATAAATTCTGGCCAGATTTCTCTATTGATGATTTAAAAGTAGCAATTGAAGATTATTCAAGGAGAAAAAGAAATTTTGGAGGAAGATAAATGAAAAAGGATTTATTACAAAATTCTTCAAATTTACAACTTAGAATTATTTCCGCCCTTTTTATAGGTTTAGTTTTTATAACAGCAATCTTTTTTATTAGACCTTTATTTTTTATATTAATTCTTATAATTGCAGCAATAATGCTTGTAGAATGGTATGAAATGACTTACTCAAATAGAAGTTATTTGTATTCCGGGCTTGTAATAATTCCGATGCCTATAGCTTCCTTACTTTATATCTCTAATATTGATTATAACGGGTGGTTATTAGCGACTTTTTTTACAATCATTTGGTCCGTAGATTCCTTTGCTATGTTTGTAGGAAAGTGGCTACAAGGGCCAAAACTCGCTCCTGTTTTAAGTCCTAAAAAAACTATATCAGGGCTCTTAGGGGGTGTAACCGCAGCTATGTTGCTTCCATTATTGTTAAGGTTAATGCCAGCTTATAAGATTCCTTCTTACGGACAAATTTCTGATTTTATACTAATTGGTCAATTTGGAATTCTAGCTGTCGGTGCTCAAGTAAGTGATTTATTTATCTCCTATTTCAAAAGAAAATTTAAAATTAAAGATAGCGGTAATATAATACCAGGTCACGGCGGGATGCTTGACAGATTTGACAGCATAATACTTACCGCACCTATTGTAGCCTTTTATTTACATAGCCAAATAGAGTAATTTGAGATATAATACTCATGAAATAAATTAGTTTAATGATAAAGAAAAGTCAGTTAAAAACTATACAACTTACAAGAAAGGCGGTTTTTAATATAATAATATTAGTTTTGTTATTATATTTTACCTTTCATTCCATTTATGGTAACAGAGGGGTAGTAGCATACTTTAAACTTCAAGCAGAATTGGAAAGTACGCATACTAAGCTAGATATGTTAAGGGCTGAAAGATTAGAAATAGAAAATAGAGCTAAATTACTAAGGCCAGAATCATTAGATATAGATATGCTTGATGAAAAAGCACGAAATATTCTAGGCGTTATTGCTCCGAATGAGCAGGTATTTAAAAAAGAATTAATAGATAGAAAGAGAAGCGAATAAGTTTTAATTTAGGAGGTTATTATAAGAGTCATAGTTTTTCATAACGATTTACCGTCTAATTTTCAGCTACCAGGTGATATTGCAATAGATACAGAAACTATGGGCCTAGATTTAAATCGGGATCGTTTATGTGTCCTTCAACTTAGTAACGGTGATGGAGATGCTTACTTAGTTCAATTCTCTAGAGATAATTATGATGCTCCAAATCTAAAAAATTTATTACTAGATAAAAATCGAGAAAAAATTTTTCATTTTGCTCGGTTTGATTTAGCTATAATAAAAAAATACCTCGGTATTGAATTATCAAATATTTTTTGCACTAAAATTGCTTCTATATTAGTTAGAACTTATACAGAATATCATGGCTTAAAAGATTTATGCAGAGAACTACTTGGAATTAATATTTCAAAACAACAGCAATCTTCTTATTGGGGAACTGAGCAGCTTAGTGAAGAACAGAAAGAGTATGCTTCCAAAGATGTTATATATTTACATTCGCTCAAGGAAATATTAACCAAAATGCTTATTGCCGAGAATAGAAAGGATATTGCTTATAAATTATTTGAATTCCTGCCTACCAGAGTAGAGTTAGAT
>CAYLWW010000116.1:0-278 GCA_964387585.1 uncultured Candidatus Midichloriaceae bacterium | reverse complement strand
ACATAGTACAACAAAATGAATTTTTATAAAACAGCTCAGAGAGTAATCCATGAAGAAGCTATTGCCTTAAGCATTCTTGAATCACAAATTCCTCGTGATTTTTCAAAAGTGGTAGAATCAATTTTAAGGTTAAAAGGAAGGTTAATTATACTTGGTATAGGCAAAAGCGGCTATATTGCTAGGAAAATAGCCTCTTCACTTGCATCAACAGGTACTCCGGCATTTTATATTCACCCTGCAGAAGCTAGCCATGGTGACCTTGGTATGATAACACAATC
>CAYLWW010000115.1:0-2376 GCA_964387585.1 uncultured Candidatus Midichloriaceae bacterium | reverse complement strand
GGGGCCCCCCCCCACCCCCCCCACCCCCCAACCCCCAATCCCCAATCCCCAAAATAAATTTCCTTGAATATAATTAAGCTATATTAACAAAATAATTCCAAAACTCAATTATAGAGTTTTTCTATTTTAATTCAAATAAGTTAAATTTTTAATTGGTTTGCATCCTTTACCTATTCCAGCTCCAGTAGTTTCATTTATGCAAGGCGCGCATTTAGAAGACTTTTGACCACCATATCCAATTGGAGCGTCTCCGTATGTACCATCTGGACATGGTATACATTCATATTGTCCTTCTCTATCTTGATAATAGTTATTTGGACAATTAGTACAACCTTCACCATCTTTAGTACCAAAAGTGCCCTTTGAGCAAGCAACACATTTAGAAGCTCTTCTTCCCCCGTATCCATTAGGGGAATCTCCACGAGTACCTTTAGGACAAGGTTTACAACTTAACTGCCCTTCTTGGTCTTGATAAAAGTTTTCTGAACAATTATTACAACCTTTACCAACTCCATCACCATACATACCTTTCGGACACAATGAGCATTTTGAAGATCTTCTTCCTCCGTATCCTAATGGGGCATCGCCAAATGACCCATTAGGACAAGCTTTACACTCAAGTTGACCAACTTGGTCTTGATAATAATTTTCAGAACAATTACTACATCCTTTACCCATTCCCTCATCATAAGTTCCTTTTGGACAAGGGGCACAACTTTGAGAACGTTGACCACCATATCCATTAGGGGCGTCTCCGTAAGTTCCAATAGGACAGATTTTACAATTTGATTGTCCTTCTTCATCTTGATAGTAATTTAGAGGACAATAATCACAACCTTTACCTATTCCAGCAGCATAAGTTCCTTTTTGGCAAGGAGCGCAACTTTTAGCGGCTTTTCCACCATACCCATTAGGTGCATTTCCATATGTTGCATTAGGACACACCTTACATTCAAGTTGCCCTTCTTGATCTTGATAATAATTTACAGGACAATAATCGCAGCCCTTTCCTACTCCTGTACCAAATGTGCCTTTTGAGCAAGGAGCACAACTTTGAGAACGTTGTCCACCATATCCATTTGGGGCATCACCGTAAGTTCCATTAGGACAAACTTTACATTCTAACTGCCCTTCTTGGTCTTGATAATAATTTACTGGACAATAATCACAGCCCTTTCCTACACCTGCGCCAAAAGTTCCTTTTGAACATGGAGCACAACTTTTCGCACGTTGTCCGCCATATCCGTTAGGCGCATCTCCATAAGTTCCATTAGGGCATATTTTACATTCAATTTGAGCTAATTCATCTTGGTAATAATTTACAGGACAATAATTACAACCAAGTCCTCTTCCAATACCAAATGATCCTTTTTCACAAGGCTGACATTTTGAAGATTCCTTTTCACTATAAGTTCCATTTGGACATTCATTACATTGAGTTTGACCTTCTTGATCTTGGTAGAAATTTTTATTGCATGAATAACATAGTTTTCCATCATTACTATATGTTCCTTTTCCACATAACACGCATTTACCTTCAATTGATAAATAACTTCCAGAAGAACATCCCATTTCATTTACTTGGTAGTTTTGATAACACCTTACGATATCATCGTAACAGTAATCAATATTTTCGGCTAATTTTTTCTTTGAATCGATATCTAAATTATTTGAAGATTTGTCGCTTATTATATTAGATAACATAGTGAATGCAGATAATTTTGCTCTCCATCCAGAATGAATATCTCTACCGTATTTCGAGTCGAGTATTTCTTTACTTGCTTCAATGTATTTCTTATTTTTAAGATTTTCAAATAGATTATTAAATTTAAATAGTCTTCCTCCTAAATTAAACATCATATCAGTTAAGCTATGCTGAGATCCTATTGGTAATTTGTTAAAGTCAATACCTAGTTTATTACAATGGTTTATTAACTCATTTAAATGAGAGTTAAAATCTTTATCGAATAAATTATCTGCTTCAGAATTTGTTATTATGCTATTTTTATCATAAGTATCGTCTGATGTTACCAAATGACCATACCCGATTGTTAGTAAATTTTGAGTATCATAATAAGCATTCAATCTTAATCCTTCTTCATCCTTTATTCTTTGTTTAAGTTTATCAACTTTTTCAATATCTGATAATATAAATGTGAATAACCCTATAAAAACTGTATAAAAGTAATAGCTTTTAATCATTTTATTTTAATTATTAATTCATTGTTAAATAACTTATTATAATTAAATAGCTAAATTAAATTTAAGGTACAAATTAAAAATATAATTAGTTGGGGATTGGGGATTGGGGGTTTTGGGGGGGGGGGGGGGGGGGGGGGGCCCCGGGCCCCGCCCCCCAGCCGCCCCCACCCCACC
>CAYLWW010000114.1:0-2421 GCA_964387585.1 uncultured Candidatus Midichloriaceae bacterium | reverse complement strand
TGATTGCGATATCTCCATTGTTACCTAGAGTTAGGCCAGTCATGGTTGCCCATGACAAAACTCCAGTACCGTCATTCCTTAGAACAGTATTAGCTCCACCTTGGACTCCTGGCCAATCGTAAGTTACTCCTTGTATTTTAATTACATCACCAGAACTGTTAACTTGAAATGCATCAGAAGTTCCTACTGTTAGTAGTGATGTTGGAGATGAATCACCAATACCGACAAAGCCTTCAACAATTAATCCACTGGCTGGAGCAGCAAGTATTGCATATGTAGCTCCAATAGAGGTGTTGCCTAAGACAGATAGTTTTGAGCCTGGGTTGGTTGTCGCAAGTCCTACGTCATTGGTAGTAAGTTCTTGGAAAAGAGTCGAGAGACCTTGAGAAGATGTGCCCGTCCACATTGGAATGTATCGATCAGTACCACCAGAGAGGCCGTTGTCTGGAGTACACCCCTCTGCATTACCACTCGCATCAACTCCGAGAGGATAGTTACCCGCAGTACAGTTTGTACCATTCGTAGCTAAACCAGTTACATCAATTGCTGTAGCATTAAATGCAAGTCCGGCTCCGAGAGTTAGTTCTTGCATGACGCCTGTGGTACCAACTCTTCCGAGAATTCGGTTAGCAGTAACATTTTGAATTTTAGCGTAAGTTACATTAGCATCAGTAATTTTGGCAGTAGTAATTGCATTAGCTGCAATGTCAGCTGTTGCAACACCTAGATCTGTGAGTTCTGTGGTGCCAACTACTCCAGAATTAATTTGGTAATCGGTGGCAGAATTGATTGCGATATCTCCATTGTTACCTAGAGTTAGGCCAGTCATGGTTGCCCATGAAAGTGTACCTCCAGAATTTTGAAGGAATCCATTTGAGGAAGCTGACGGCCATGTATACGTAGCAGAACCGGCAGCGGCTGGAACTGCAAATCCAACATATCCCGAAGTAGAACCAAGTAGTCTCATTGTGTCTTGGGCAGCTCCACCTTTAACTTCGAGTTTGCCGACTATGCCAGTAGCGTTTCCGATACCGACATTGCCTTCGATGATGGCACCACTAGTTTGACCAGCAAGCGTTGCATATGTTGCTCCAATGTTTAGATTTCCATTAACAGCTACTCTTGCTCCTGGAGATTGAGTGTTGACTCCAACGTTTGTTCCGTTGTTGTAGAGATTGTTGTTAGTTATCCAAGTTGTTCCATTGTGTCTGAGTGTTTCACCGGTTGCGCCAGTAGGCAGTGCACCACCCAATGAAGAAAGCGCAACCCAAGAAGCAAGACCGGCTCCGTCAGAACGAAGTACTTTGTCTACTCCAGGAGTTCCACCACTGATTTTAATTGTTCCTGCAATGTCAAGGGTTGCACCAGGAGTAACAATGTTACCGATAGTAACGTTTCCACCTGCAGGATTTAATTTAATTGTTCCTTTAGTTGTGTCTGAGGTTGAGTCTAAGGTTAAGTTACCGCCAACAGTATTGTTACCGTTTAAGGTAAAGCCTGCAGCATTTATGTTTTGTGTCCACGGAGTTTGAGATGATCCTGTGGCTGGTGCCCAAGTACCATTTCCACTAGCATCAGTAGTAAGTACCCAGCCGGCAGTAGTAGCTCCAGCTAATCTGAATCCGTCTGTTTCTAAAGTTCCTGTTACGTCTAACTTCGCATTTGGGGTGGAGTTGCCAATGCCTACGTCTCCAGCCGAAGTGATTGTAAGTCTACTTAGTGAGGCAGTTGCATCAAAGATTGAGAACTTTCCAGCTCCAATACCAGCAGTTCCTACAGAGATTAATGACCAGTTTCTACCTGAAGCAGCCGTACTGTTTAGTCTTAAGAAAGCATCACCGTTGGCTGTAACTTCCATGTTTTCACTTCCTGCAGTACTAAGTACAGTGAACTTGCTTCCTGGGGTGGTGGTGCCGATGCCGATGTTACCGCCAACTGTTTCGTATATAGCTGAGTCGCCGATTGCATTTGAAGCGGTAAATTTAGGGATTCTGTTAGTTGTTCCACTGCCTCCGATGGTTCCACCTCCACTAGATGAGATTGCACTTTTGACGAATGCGGTAGTTGCAAGTGAAGTATCGTTATCAGCAGTTAAAGGTGTTGGCCCTTGGGGATCGCCAGTGAAGACTGGGTTTGCAAGTGGAGCAGCTCCTGTAACTTGAGCAACAGTATAATCGCCAGATACAGCAACAACTGCACCGGTTCTTCCAAAAACAGAAGTAACTGCACCGTTAGCATTAGCCCAAGAAAGTGTAGAGACATTAGACACTGGAGCTGTAGCACTTAGCACTTGTCCAGCGGTAGGAGCAGTTGATGGAAGTATGTATGAAGTACCGCCAGCGGCTGCTGGTGCTTGGAGTCCAAAGTATCCCGAAGTAGAACCAAGTAGTCTCATTGTGTCTTGGGCAGCTCCACCTTTAA
>CAYLWW010000113.1:0-2421 GCA_964387585.1 uncultured Candidatus Midichloriaceae bacterium | reverse complement strand
CTTTGAAGGTATTGACGAAAGAGTAATAACTGAGTATAAAATACAAGAGTTGAGTATAGGTGATTATGTTTTATCATCAGGAGATACAGCGGCATTAGTAATAATGGATACTTGTATACGTCTGATTCCAGGCGTTTTAAGAGATAAAGAAGCTGTTATTGAAGAAAGTTTTGGACTAAATTCCCCTTATTCTCAATTACTTGAGCATCCTCAATATACTAAACCATCAATGTGGAAAAAACATCCAGTACCTGCAGTATTACTTTCGGGTAATCATTCAGAGGTTAAAAAATGGAGGATAGAGCAAGCAATATTAAAAACAAAAGTAATAAGACCCGATCTGTGGTATAAGTATACTAACTATTACATAAACAGCAAATAAAGCAATGAATTTAATAGAAACATATAATAAAAGACATATAGAAAGCATTACGCAAGGTAAGGTTATTCCTAGTTTTAATGCAGGAGATACCTTAAAGGTATATGTTAAAATAACAGAGGGTAATACCGAACGTGTACAGCTGTTTGAAGGCGTATGTATAGCCCGTAAAAACAATAGCGTAGGCTCTACTTTTACTGTAAGAAAGATAAGTCATGGCGAAGGAATAGAGAAAATATTCCGCCTTTACTCACCGAAAATAGAAAAGATAGAAGTAACGAGAAAAGGTAAAGTGCGACGTGCTAAATTATACTATCTAAGAAATTTACAAGGTAAAGCAGCAAGAATAAAAGAACGCATAGATCTTAATAGAAGTAAACAAAAAAATAAAACATAGCTCATTTATAAGGCTACGTAAAAACAGTAGTAAAGCTAGTCAATCTTAAAATTATATTTTTAAGTGACTAGCTTAGTCGTCTTTTATTTTCATTTTCAGCATTAAGCTAATGAAATCTAGCTACTTGATGAATCAAGCTATAGAAGAAGCAAAAAAAGCATCAATTGAAGATGAAGTACCAGTAGGGGCCATAATATATCATAATAGTTTAGGGATAATATCAAAACAACATAATATGGTTTATTCCTTAAACGATCCTACCGCTCACGCAGAAATACTAGCGCTTAGAAATGCAGCTTCAATACTTCGCTCCCCTTACCTAAGTGAGTGCGATATATATGTCACTTTAGAACCTTGCGCAATGTGCGCTCAAGCAATATCATGGAGTAGGATAAATCGTTTATACTTCGGAGCTAGCGATTATAAATCTGGCGGTGTCGAAAATGGAGCGAATATATTTCAAAGCAATAATTGTCATCATAAACCTGAAATTTATGGTGGCATTCTGGAGGATGAAGCTAAAAAGCTACTCAAAGATTTTTTTTATAAACTCAGACAATAGAATTCCTTATAAAAATGGATTAACAGAGATAGTGAGTGTTAATTGATGATTATATAATATTTTACAAGATTTTTGGACTCTGTTAACAAAGGTGTTGAAATGGATGAAAGGTTGTTTTTAATCGATATAAAAACATTGATTTAAAAAAAATAGGAATTGATGATATGGTATTTTAGAATATGAAAAATAAGCTATTACAATTTTTTTGCATAACGCTGTAAGTTTTTAGGATAGCTAATTTAAGGAGGTTTATTTAGCAGAAAACTCTGAATAACACACGAAGATTGTTTTATGATGTCAAAATTTATATAAAAATGCTATATTATTGAACGCTTTTTGCAGAATGAAAAAAACAAAATGATTGCTGTGAGATCTGATGTAATAGATCATGTCTTTCTTAGTTTTATCGTTTTTGCTATTCTTGAATTATACAAATTATTTTATCAACAATGTTATGATATAATTTAGTTGTGCATTGAAAATAGTATCGGCAACGTCAGTCCAAGAAGTATATTTTTCTAATATTTTAGTGACTAACTCCTCAAAATTACACTAAAATTTCTCAATTCGATTTAAATACGTTGAATATAGTGGTAAAAATAACAATCTATATTTTGTATTTTCTATAAATTTTTTAGTTTTTTCTGATTTATAGAAGGCGATATTATCCATAATTATCGCAGTTCCGTATTTTAAGGTTGATACCTAAAATTCTCTCAACCCCAAATTTAAATAAGTTTGTATCATAAGAGTTTTCATAGCACATAGATGCCCCAACACTTAGCAGTTATAAAATCCTTTTTGGCATAGCGCTTATAAGAAATAAGTACATAAATTTTTTGCTCTCTTTTCCGATATCCATATCCTTTTGTATAGATAATTTTTATCGGTTTATATCAATTCATCTTCTGGAATTTTTAATATTTTTGCTAAAAATTCTTCTTTCTTCTTGAAATCACCTTATTTGTAAAGCGTACTCTTTTTTTTAATAAGCCTCTTATAACCCCAATAATGGATTAAGCATATTTTAAGGATCGATTCATGGTAACTTTAGGTTTATTATTTTTCATTGAGTAAGCCAGA
>CAYLWW010000112.1:0-2468 GCA_964387585.1 uncultured Candidatus Midichloriaceae bacterium | reverse complement strand
AGCTCAGAATTAACTAAGATATTAGTTGATTTAATATCTCTGTGAATAATTGGAACAATTAAGCTGTGTAAATACTCCATTGCCGAAGAAATTTGTTTAATAAAATTTAATTTTTGCGTATTTGTAAGTTTATGTGTTCTTAAAATATCGCCTAAATTTCCCATTTTTAAATCGTATAATAAAAAGTAATCTTTATCATCATCTGCCCAACCATAAAACTCAACTATATTAGGATGCTTCACAATACTCATAATTCTAGTTTCAGTTTCTATTTTAATTTTTACTTGACTATATTTATGCTTAGGCATTCTCTTAACAGCTATTAGTTTGTCTTTGTATTTTCCTTCAAAAATTTGGCTAAGTCCGTTTTTACTTATTGTTTTATTTTGGTTGTCTAGTAAATTTATACTAAAATCGTTAATAGGAATTTTTAATTTAGAAATTTGATCAAAAGAATGTTTGCTAAGTATTTCTTCTTCACAAGATTCTTTTTTTATATTGGATACTATCGTATTTGACTCTACATCAGAATTATAATAAGAAATAGATTCTATATCCGAAGAATTTTCTAAAAATTCTATTTTAAACTCATCAGTAATATTGTTGATGCTATTTATCCTAGATTGTGCTATTCGGGATTGTGCTAAGATTATAATCGTTAAAAAAAGATTGTAATTAAAAAACTTTATTTTCATTTAAAAAAATAATAAAGTTAAATATATATATATATATATATAATACTGCTATATAAAGTTTTTTTTAATAAACTAGCAGAATAAATCATATTATTAAAAATGAATAAGATGGATAAATTTAATAGAAAAAGCATTAATGCTGGAATTATAGATATTCAAGTTTACTTCCCGAACTATTTTATAGATCAAGCAGAATTAGAAGAGCACGATAAAGTTGGTAAAGGCAAATATACAAAAGGACTTGGGCAATTAAAGATGGCAGTAACAACAGATAGAGAAGATATAAACTCTATATCATTAACTGTACTAGACAAACTCTTAACTAAAAATAAATTAAACAAAAAAGACGTTGGTAGACTTGAAGTAGGCACGGAAACTTTCAATGACAAATCTAAATCAACAAAAACCTATTTGATGAGTTTTTTCCAAGACGCTAATACTGATATAGAAGGTGTTACTACATCAAATGCTTGCTATGGAGGAACTAATGCTTTATTAAATACTGTAAACTGGATTCAATCAGAATTTTATGACGGAAGATATGGAATTGTGATAATTGCTGATATCGCAGTATACGGAAAAGGAAATGCAAGACCTACAGGAGGTTGCGGTGCAATGGCTATCTTACTTGGGCCTAATGCACATATAGTACTTGAGCCTGTAAGAAGCACGTATATGAATCATGTGTATGATTTTTTCAAACCAGATCCTACTAAAGAATATCCAGTAGTAGACGGAGCATTTTCTTTGAATTGCTACATGAAATCTTTAGAAGCTTGTTATCTAGGATATATAGAAAAATTAGAAAAGTCACAAGATGAAGAAGTTAAAGATTTAAATAGATTTGACTACTATTGCTTTCATAGTCCTTTTGCTAAAATGGTGGAAAAAGCGTTTGTTAACTTAGTTGGCTATGAAATAATGAGAACAGATAATTATAAGTCAAGTTCAACAGAAACTAACCAGAATAAATTTAAGTTATCAGATGACTCTAGTTTAACTAAGCAAATATTATCTAAAAAAGGCTTTCTTATAGATACAGAAGTACATAATAGTTTAAAGCAAGTACTTTCTGACAATAAGTTAATTCAAAATCAACTAGAACCTAGTCTTTCTATTAATAGATTAGTAGGTAATTCTTATACCTCTTCACTTTATCTCGGATTGTTATCATTAATTATAAATAAAGACATTGATCTATCAAATAAAAGAATATTGATGTTCTCTTATGGCTCAGGTTGTGCAGCAACACTATTTTCATTAAAAGTACATAGTGAGTATAAAGAGATTAAATTAAAAAATACAGAAATAATGGATTCTTTAAACAGTAGAATAAAAATAACTCCAAAAGAATTGGAGGATATAATGACTGAAAAAGAAAAACTTTATTTAAGCAAAAATTTTAAAACTAAGTATGATTTATCAGGATTAGTAGAGGGTACTTATTATCTATCAGAAGTAGATAATAATTGGAAAAGACATTACTGTAAAAAGATCAGTAAGGAATTTCATCACGGTGAAATTAGCTTTAATAAGCTTTCATGGAATAGTTTGAGAAGATTTTCTCTTGTTAGAGATCAATTAATCAATACCAAAATTAAAAAAAATTGATTATAAAGATAACTAATTAACTTCATTAATAGTATAGTAATATTAATACACAGTGATTCTAAATTTTATTTTTTTATTTAAAATAAATTTAACAGTAAGATTTTGTATGGGGATTGGGGATTGGGGGTTGGGGGTTTGGGGGGTGGGGGGCCGGCCCCCCCC
>CAYLWW010000111.1:0-2537 GCA_964387585.1 uncultured Candidatus Midichloriaceae bacterium | reverse complement strand
CAGGAGCTACACGGACGGCGGCGAGCACTACGACGGGCAGATCGGCTCCGAGCCGACGCCGCAGGACTTCCTCGCCGCGCTGTGGGCCGTCACGGCGGAGTGCCGGCGCGTCCTCAAGCCGTCGGGGTCGCTGTGGGTGAACCTCGGGGACAAGTACGCCGGCACGCAGCCGGGTAGCTACCGCCGCGACACGCAGCCGTTCGCCACCCAACTCGGCGACCGTTCCCACCGGCTCACCGCAGAAGCCACGAGGGCGGCGCCTGACGTCGGCTTCGGCGGCGTCCCCACGAAGTCCCTCATGGGCCTGCCGTGGCGCTACGCCATCGGCTGCATCGACGACCTCGACCTGATCCTCCGCGCCGAGGTGATCTGGTCGAAGCCGAACGGGCTACCGGAGTCGGTCACGGACCGGGTGCGGCGCTCCCACGAGCAGTGGTTCCACTTCACGAAGGAGCCGCGGTACTTCGCCGCCGTGGACGAGGTGCGGGAGCCGCACCAGTCGCCACCGCACGCACCAGGAAACAGGAAGTGGGCGAGCGAGCGTCAAGACGGCGACCGGATGGATGTGGTGTGGGATCAGAACCCCCTCGGCAAGCTCCCCGGCTCCGTGTGGACCATCCCGTCCGAACCGCTCAAGGTCCCCGACTGGCTCGGCGTCGACCACTTCGCCGCCTTCCCGCAGGAGTGGCCCCGCCGCATCATCCTCGGGTGGTCGCCGTCGGGGATCTGCACCGAGTGCGGGGAGGGCAGACGGCCCGTCGCTGACGTGGAGTACCTGAGCGAAGGCGACACGTTCAAGGGCGGCACGGCCACGGAGGGCCGGCACAAGAGCGGCAAGCGGATGGGCGACGGCTCCAACGTCACCATCACCGGCTACGCCTGCGCCTGCCCCACCCCTGACGCACCGACCCGCCCCTCCGTCGTCCTCGACCCGTTCGGGGGAACGGGCACCGTCGCGATGGTCGCACGGGCCCTCGGCCGCTACCCGGTCCACCTCGACCTCAGCGCCGACTACCTGCGCCTCGCCCGCTGGCGGATCTACTCCTCCGGGCACGCCTCCAAGACGCGCGAGCGCACCAACCGCGAGAACCAGGGCGAGCTGTTCGGAGACGCCGCATGACCCCCGAGGAGTGGTTCGGCCACCTCTACGGCACCACCGAGACCGGGTGGCTGACCATCTTCGCCGTCGACCGCAGCAGCGGTCAGAAGCACACCGAGTGGGCGCCCGTCACCGACCTCGCCGCCGCGGCGCGCCACGTCGCGAAGCTGGCGCCGACGTGCTGCGTGTGGCACGGCGTCGCGACCCGCACCGAGCAGCTCGGCGGCGGGCAGCGGGGGAGCGTCGAGCACTGCGACCTCATCCCCGGCCTCTGGCTCGACGTCGACATCGCCGGCCCCGGCCACGCGTCCGGTGTCCGGTACCCACCGGACGAGGCGGCGGCGCGCGACCTCGTCGCCACGTTCCCGCTGCCCCCCACCGTCATCGTGCAGACCGGCGGCGGCCTCCAGCCGTGGTGGCTCTTCGACGAGCCTCTAGCCGCCGCTGACGCCCCTCCGCTGCTCGCCAGGTGGGCAGCGACGTGGCAGGCCGCGGCCGAGCGGCTCGGCTACGCCATCGACTCCGTGTGGGACGTGCCCCGGGTGCTCCGCGTCCCCGGCACCATGAACCGGAAGACGGACACGCCGCGGCCCGTCACGGTCACCGACGAGGCGTGGCACAACCGCTACGGCACCGACGACCTCGACTTCTACCTGATCGACCCGCCGGCGCCACCCGCGCCGCCACGGGTCCCGTACACCGGCGAGGAGCGCCACGGCGACGCGTTCAACGCGCGCCACGACGGCGGCGAGATCCTCGAGCGGCTCGGGTTCCACACCCCGCACCGGAAGCGGAACGGGGAGACCGACTACGTGCGGCAGGGGAAGACGCCACGGGAGGGCTACAGCGCCACCGTGTACCCCGACGGGCACGTGTCGGTGTGGAGCTCCACGTGCCAGCACCAGTGGCCGGACCTCAAGATCGGCCACGGGTACGACCCGTTCGGGCTCCTCGTGGGCACCGTCTACCGGGGCGACTTCGCCGAGGCGGGCCGCGACCTGCGCGAGCAGGGCTACGGCGAGGACGGGACCACGACGATCGCCGACCCGAACTGGCTCGACCGCGTCATGGTCGCCGTGGCGCCACCGCAGCACCTCGTCGACGAGGGGCCGCTACCGGCACCCGTGCCGTTGCCGGGGCTCACCGGCACCACGCCGACGTTCCCGTTGCACGTGCTCCCCGACTGGATCTCGGAGCCGTGCGCCTCCATCGCCGAAGGGCTACAGGTCCCCGTCGACCTGCCGGCGTCGATCGCCCTCGGATGCCTCGCCACCCTCACCCACGGGAAGGTCAATGTGACGGTGCCCGTCTCCCCGTGGTCCGATTGGACGAACCTGTTCCTCGCCGTGGCGCTGCCGTCGGGGACCGGGAAGTCGCCGGCGTTCAAGATGCTCGCCGGGGTCATCTACGACCTCGAGCGGGAGGGCCGCGGCGACGC
>CAYLWW010000110.1:0-2573 GCA_964387585.1 uncultured Candidatus Midichloriaceae bacterium | reverse complement strand
CGACTTCGCCAGCAGGAACAGGTACTCGTGGCTCTTGGTGGGGCGGTCGGTCACCGACTCGGGCATCGGGTTCAACTTCGACCAGATCACGTCCGACCGGAGATACCAGCCGTCCGCTTGCAGCGCGAACGCCACGCGCCACGGGATGCCCACGAGGTCCTTGGGCTTGAGCGTCGCGGGAACCTTGTGCCGGCGTGTCCCAGGTCCCCGCCCGGTGCCGCCGTCGCTGCTGCCGTACTGGCGCTCGCCGCCCGACGACATGAACGTATCGCCAAGGTTGAGCCACAGGGTGCCGTCGTCGCGGAGCACGCGCCGGACCGCGCGGAACACGTCCACCATGTTGGCGACGTATGCCTCGGGGGTGGGTTCGAGGCCCAGTTGGTCACCGTGGCCGTAGTCGCGGAGCCCCCAGTAGGGCGGCGACGTGACCACGGTGTGGACCGACCGCTCGGGCATGGTCGCCAGCACGGCGCGGCAGTCCCCGGAATGGACGGTCAGCCAGTCGTCAGCGTGGACGATCACAGCGCACCCGACCGGTGCTTGCCGCGTCCGGCGGCGGCGAGGGCGATGAGGTCGTCAAGGTCAGCGACCAGCCGGGATCGCGCGGCCTCGTACTCGCCATGCGGGTCAGCGTCCCAATCGCCGGTCACCTTAGCCACCAGCGCGTCCCGCGCCGTGGCTGCCGTGCGGAACTCGGCGTTGTGGTCGCTGCCTCCGATGCGCGCCGTCAGGGCGCTGGCGGCGGCGATGGTTTCGATGGCGACCACGCGCTCCATCAGAGCGGCGAATGACTCGGGGAACATGGAGTCGGGCAGCAGGCGGAACAGGTCGGCTACGGCTTCGTTGCGCTCCAGGGAGTGCTCAGCCCACGCGATCGCTTGCGCCTCAGCGCGGACGGCAGCGGCGTAGCGGTCCAGCGCGTCGTAGGCGTGGCATCCGTGCGGCTTGCCGAAGTCACACAGCGCGTCATGTAGCGCCTCGCGCAGCGCCAGCACGTCAGCCACGGGCGGCCACCACTTGGAGGAACACCCCGGACCAGTAGCGGCATACCTCGTCGTGGCAGGAGGTCATCGGGCCGCCGTGTCGGCTGCTGAGGTGCGTCGCTGAGGTCAGGTAGAAGTCGCGCTCCTGCTGCATCCGTTGCAGCGCCTCGACCAACTTGCGTTCCCGGTCGGTGGGCGTGGCGAGGGTGGCGTCGCGGTAGTCGGCCACGGCTGCCGACCCGATGGCCGCCGAGAGCTTCGCGCAGCAGATGGACGGCGTGTGCCCAACGCAGGGCGGTTCCTCGTGGTCGTAGTGCAGGCACCCCCTGTCGGAGCACGTGGAGTTGTGCATCGCGTCCTCTCCTGCAACTTCGGGGGCTGACGTTTGCGTTTCGGCAATCACGGTCGCGGTCGCCTCATCGACGTGGATGGAGTCCCTGATGTCCGCCAGACAATCCCACCGGGAACAGACAGGCGGGTTGGCGAACACCCCTCCGCCCACGACCCACACATGCGGCTCCAGGCTCATTCCACGTCCTCCATCGCCTTGGGCTTGGACGGCCGCCCAGGCTTGCCCAGCGGCCAGGTATCGAGGTCCACGTCGCGGATGCGGACCACGTTGCCGACACGGACCACGGGAAGGCCGCGGAACCGGTACCAGCTCTCGATCGTATTTCGGTGGACTCCCAGCCGCAGGGCCGCCTCTGCGACGCTGAGGTACGCGATACCCGGCCCCCCCGCCTCTCGCCGCTCCTGGGCCGTTCTAGGGGCCTTGTGGGCGTCGCTGGTCATGCGGCCTCCCGGTGCTCGCTGTCTCTGCCGTGGATGGCTAGGAACTGGTCCCCGGACATGACCACCCAGTCGTCGCCATCGGTGGGCCACCCGTGAATGGCCCTCCATGCCCCCTCGGGCACGTACAGCCAGTCGCGTGTCTGGTGCTTCCAGACATGCGTGACGATGACCAGCGGGTACAGGTAGTCGTGGTCGCCGTCCATGTGGATGGCCGCGTCGCGGACGAACTGCGAGGCATCGACCAACGTCGGCCCGGAGATGAGCGCCAACCATGCCGCGGGCTGCGACCGGGTGGCTTTGCTCTGCCACTTGAACGTGGCGCCCAGCAGGTCTACGGGCGACCCGAACTCGCCTACCTTGCGCGGACCGTAGACCCGCTCGATGCGCCGCTCCTGGTCTTTCCCGAACCGCGCGGCGCTCTTGCCACGGCGGGACCGGTCCTCGTCCTTGGGCTGTCCGCACCGGTAGCAGTACGCCGGAACCACGAGGTCTCCGCCGCGCTCCGGGTCGGTTGACCACGTCGTCCACGAGTGCCGCCGGCACTTTCGCGGCGTCGCGGTGGACACGGAGGTCACCGGCTCGGGGGTGGTGTTCGCCAGGGCGTCGTCAAGATCGCTCATCCCTCCCCCTCCGGTCGAGGGCCTCGCAGGTGGGCGACGAGGGCGGCGGCGGTTGTAAGACAAGCGGAGCACGTCTCCGGGTCGTTCGGGTACCTGACGGCGTGCAGCGCCTCAGCCACCCGCTCCACCGACAGCGCCTCGTCCACGGCGCGGGCGGCGGCCTCGGCTTCGATGTCCG
>CAYLWW010000109.1:0-2659 GCA_964387585.1 uncultured Candidatus Midichloriaceae bacterium | reverse complement strand
CAAGTCTCCAGCTTAAATTTATAGGTGAAGCAATAGTTGGTACTGCTACTGGATTGATTTCTTCTTACGCTGTAGATGAAATTTATGATAGTTATGATGAATTGATAAATGAAAAAATAGATATTCCTCATCCTCAAGATTTTTAAATTATTCTAAAAATCCTTAGTAGCAATTTTTAGGCAAAAATTAAAAATATAAATTTTAGAGCTTTATATTAATCTCAAGTTTTTTATCTTTTTATTTATAGTCCAATAGAATTTCATTAGACTGCTTAGAATAACTTTTAATCTTGTTAACATGGCATAGTATTGGGGGTATTATATTTTGAGCAGGCTACTATTGTTTTTTCTAGCACTTAGATAAATTATGTGATAAAAGCGGATTATGCTATATAAATCAACAGGGAGTCAAGTAATGCAAAATGAGATTAACCTAGATAAATATAAAAAAATAATAGAAGAAATTTGGCAATATCGAGATAATCATCATAAAATATATGAAATTAAAGAAGATATACTCTATATATTATCTTTACTTGATCAAGGAAAAGTTAGAGTAGCTGAAAAAATTAATCATGAGTGGGTAACCCACCAATGGCTAAAAAAAACAATTTTATTATCTTTTGCTATCTTTGAGAATCAATTAATCAAAACAGCAGAAAATATAGGTTATTGTACTTATGATAAAATACCGCTAAAAACTTGTGATTGGAATGAGAATGATTTCAAAATAGCAGGATTTCGAGCTGTGCCTGGTAGTATTATCCGCAGTTCTTCTTATATTGGAAATAACGTTGTATTAATGCCAAGTTTTGTAAATATTGGCGCACATATAGGTGATGGTACTATGGTCGATACTTGGGCAACAATTGGAAGTTGTGCGCAAATTGGTCGGAACTGTCATATTTCAGGAGGAGTTGGTATTGGTGGAGTGCTTGAACCTTTACAAGAAAATCCGGTAATCATTGAAGATAATTGTTTTATTGGCGCAAGAAGCGAAATTGTTGATGGAGTTATTATTGAAGAAGGTTCAGTAATTGCTATGGGAGTTTACCTTGGATCTTCAACCAAAATTATTGATCGTCAAACTGGAGAGATTTCATATGGAAGAGTTAAAGCAGGATCAGTTGTGGTACCAGGAAGCTACACTGTAGAGAATAATCCAAAGATAAGTATCAATGCCGCCATCATTATTAAAAAAGTTGATAATCAAACCCGCGCTAAAACTTCAATTAATGAATTGCTGAGAAATATATGAATTCTCAAATAGATGTAATTGATTTAGCTAAGCGCCTTATTAATTGCAAAAGCGTTACTCCATGCGATGATGGGGCTATTGAATTACTCGCAAATGAGCTGCAAAAACTTGGATTTAAAGTGTGGAAGCTTAGATTTGGTGAGGTAAATAATCTCTATGCAAGATGGGGTGCTGATAAAATAGATCAAACCTCAAGCCGCCATTTTTGCTTTGCTGGGCACACTGACGTAGTACCAGCAGGTAGTATGGATTCTTGGCAAACTGATCCTTTTAAAGCTCAAATCATTGACAACAAGCTTTATGGCAGAGGAGCTGTTGATATGAAGCCTGCAATTTCTGCGTTTATTTCTGCTTGTGATACTTATATATCTAATCACTCATATTCAGGCAGAGAAAGCATAAGCTTAATTATTACAGGAGATGAAGAAGGAGAAGCTATAAATGGCACACAAAAAGTTCTTGAGTGGATGAAGCAAAATCATCATTATATAGATGAATGCATGGTTGGTGAGCCAACTAATGAACAAATTATTGGAGATATGGCCAAAATTGGTAGAAGAGGTAGCATTAATTTTGAGCTCAATATTAAAGGAACTCAAGGTCATGTAGCATATCCCCACTTAGCTAATAATCCCATTACTGATCTTGTAAATATTTTACATTATCTTAAAAATTACCAGCTAGATAGCGGTACAGACTTCTTTCCCGCTTCTAATTTAGAAATTACCTCAATTAACGTGGAAAATAAAGCTAGTAATGTCATACCAGGAAATGCTATAGCTAAATTTAATATAAGATTTAATAATCTACATAACTCATCATCACTTATAAAATGGGTTAGTGATGCTTGCAATAAATTTACCCAGCAGGATAATTATGAATTGAAATGTAATTGCAGCGCAGAAGCATTTTTATCTAAAAAAGGTAGATTAGCTGAAATAATAGTAAATTCCATTAAACAAGTTACTGGAGTTATCACAACACTTAGCACTACAGGTGGAACTTCTGATGCAAGATTTATTAAAAATTATTGCCAGGTTGTTGAGTTTGGCTTGATTAATCAAACAGCCCATCAAGTTAATGAACATATTGCTATTAGTGATATTTTAAAGCTGGAACAAATTTACCTACTAACCTTAGAGGAATATTTTAAGCAAACTATATAAGAACGCTGCACTATTCTTACTTTAACTTCATATTCATATAAATTATATATATATTGACTAAAATAATTTAGCTTCTAGCTTGATTTTCAATTAAAGTAATCTAAAAACAACTATTTAATATATTAAATAGTTGATAAGGTGAAATAATTATATTCTCATGATAGGTTTTTAAAGTTTTGTTTTTTAACCTTAATTTAGCTAAGGAATTTTTTTTAAAATATTTATCTTATATAGTC
>CAYLWW010000108.1:0-2681 GCA_964387585.1 uncultured Candidatus Midichloriaceae bacterium | reverse complement strand
CCCCTGGGAGTACCTTTGCATACCCTCTACAGAATGGATGCTTGTACAGTGTTGCAGGCCTGACCGATGGACCTACAATCTAGGCATGAACACGACCGACAACACCCAGCGCGAGCAGGCGCACGACACCAGCGCGAGCAGCGCCAGCACATCAAGCCCACGCACGCCAGCACCAGGCGCGAGCACCGCCAGCACGCCAGCGCGCGACAGCCTGGCCACCATCACGCCGACGCCAGACCAGATCAGAGCAGCGCGGACGCTGGCCAGCCACTCGCAGGACGAGGCAGCGCAGCTGGTGCACGTCACCGGCCGCGCGTGGCGACGCTGGGAAAGTGGCGAGCGAGAAATAAGCGGCGCAGCCTGGGAGCTTTACCTCATCAAGGCATTAGGGTTTACACCTACAAAATAAACCATTGACAGATTGACCGATGGACCTATAATTCGGGTCATGCGCTGCAGGGTTGCAGTGCAAACCACCCACCAGGCGCAGCGCCTGGGCACTTTAGGAGATCAACATGCAACCCATTGATAAATACGCCTCCATCGTCGCATGGGCCCGCGCCCGCTACACCAAAAACGGCGTGCTGGTGCTGGACCACGGAGGCATCAAGTCGGCCTATTCCCGCATTGAATGCGCAGCCTTTGAAAAATATATGCAGTGCACACGAGACGAGGAAGGATGCCTTGTCTTCCCGTGATTCCACCCCGAAGCCCGGCGCGCCGGGCTTTAGAGTGCAATCCCGCACCACCCACCAGGCGCCGCGCCTGGACGCTTTAGGAGCAAAGACCATGACAAACATCAGCACCGCCACACGCGCCGAACTGCGCGAAACCCTGCGCACCATGCGCGCCGAGAATCTGGATGTGTCCAAGCAGCTGGACCTGATCCACTCCGACATCATCGGCATGGACCCGGTGACGCTTGAGCACAACGGCGGCAACACCGACCCCGACCAGGTAACGACCATCCGCGCCGGCCGCTTGATGGTGCGCTGCCTGGCCAAGAACGCAGCACGCACGGCTGCCAAACTGCGCAGCGCATCACGCGCCCCAGCGCGCCGGATTGCCAGCGTTTCGCGCAGTTACCCGAAATTCGCACCAGGCATGAGCACTGCGGAATATGTCAAAGCCTTTGCCGACTTCAACAACAGCGCTAACCCCGCGCACGTTTTGCCCTACGACCTGAGCGCCTACCGCAACCCCTGCACCCTCTACGAAGGCAACGCCCTGGACTTTGAACCGATCGAGCAACCCGCCGACGCGCCCGATCTGGCCGCCGAAGCACTGCAACCAGTCAGCATCGTCTCCGAACTGACAGGCGCCACCATGGCCACGGTTCCGCGCCATGTTGCCGATCAAGTGTCCGAGCTGATCGCCAGCGCCACCACGGCCGCAGCGATCGAACACGCCAGCGAAGCCGCACCACTGGCAACGCCAGACGAATGCGAATCCGACCAGGTGCCCGAGCTGGCCACCGTTGACGCCTGCAGCGAAGCCAGCGCCACGGCCACCAGCTGCGACGCCAGCAGCGCCGGCAATGCCCCCAGCGCGCCCCATGTTGTCTATAGCCAGCTGAAACCGGGAGACGCATTCAGACTGTATCCACAAGGCGCCGTATACATCAAAACCAGGGGCGGCCATCGGCCTGGCCGTGGTGGCCCACTCGATCGCGCATATGAGGGGCGCACTGTTTACCGCTGGTATGGCGACGAGCGAGACCAGGCGCCCGCAGTCTCCACGCCAGCGCCGGAAGTTGATACAGCACCGGCACCAGCCGCGCCCACATTTCAAACCATCATCGGGAAATCTGGCAACTGGTGCGCGCGGTTTCGCCGACTGCCGGATGGCGATTATGTTCTGGAGTTCTCCACGCGCCCGAACGACTGGAGCATTTACGTATACGCCAACGGCCGCAAACGCATGGCCGCGCTGCAAGCCATGGCGCGCCAAGCCGAACAGGCCGCGCAAACCAGCAACGACGACGAAACCGACCGCGAGCGCCGGCTGAATGCCTTCGACGCCATGACCGCCACGGCCGCCGACGTGCAGGCCATGGGCGCCGAACACGTGGCCCAGCTGCTGGACGACCTGGAAGACATCAACTATCACACCGAAGGCCTGATCCTGCAGGCCCTGGCCGCCGGACGCGAAGACCTGGCCGCCCGCGCCCGCGCGAACCTGCGCGAACACCTGGCCGCCGGCTTCCTGACCGACGCACTGCGCGAAGATCGACAAGCCATCGGCGAAGCCCTGCGCCAAAGCACCAACCCCGACCCGACCCGCGCGCCCACCCATACCCCCGGCAGCGCCCCAGCCAGCGCCCCATGGTATGCACCGCCCGCACCGGATGCCCACCAACAAACCGCCCCGGTTCCCAACCACACCGACGAAGTGCCCCGAGCTGTAGGCGTTGATTCTGGCCCGGCATCCAACCCACCCAGCGCGCCAGCGCCCAGCGCGCCAGCGCCGGCCACCGAAGCCAGCGCCGACGAATCCGAACCCGAATTCATCCGCACCCCGCCGCAACCCTTCGACATGCTGGCCATGATCGCGGCCGGCGTGGCGCCGGCTGATCTTGTCGGCCTCGGCATCGTCTACAGTGGCGACCGGGCCAACCCCAGCGGCCGCGGCGCCATCACCGATGTGCAGCCCTGCAGCTGGTACAAATACACCGTGACCGT
>CAYLWW010000107.1:0-2747 GCA_964387585.1 uncultured Candidatus Midichloriaceae bacterium | reverse complement strand
TCATAATATTGCTTAAACTACCCTTTTTTAATTTATTTATTATTAGTAAAAGAATTTTCAATGTTATTTCCAAAAAAATATCTAAGTAACTAAATAATTATTTTCTATTATAATTATCCCCTTTTATGATAGTTGCAATATATTAATGTTATAAAATTCATGCAAAGTTTAATATAAATTTATCTAGTTATTTAAATTTATTCATTAATATCAATGTTGAACCAAAAAGAAAACTTAAATTTTTATCATATACAAACACTTTTAAAAGAATGTAATAGAATCCTATATATTTTACTTGAAAAAACCCATAATTCAGTTTTTGGAACTTTAGATAACAAGGCAAAAGATAAGCTAGTAAAGTTGAAAGTACTTCAAAAACATCAAGAAATAGTTTTATTAACCAAACCAATTAAAGAATGGGATATTTCTTTAACATCAAGGTTACTATCTCATCCTTCTTTATCAATACCAGATGACATCTTAAATAATATTAAAAAGATAAGAGATATAAGAAATGAAATTTCTCATAAGGTAGATTGTGCAATTGATGACGATAAGTATCAAGAAATGTTAGCTAACTTAATTAAAGCTTTAAAATTAATCAATCTTAATTCAGATAAAGAAATTGACGAGCTAAAACAGTTTACTTTATCAGTTGATATAAAGCAAGAAAAACCTTCAAAATTTGATGAACTTAAGTTAAAGGCAAATGACTACTTCAAATTAAAAAAGTATAAAGAAGCTATTGAATACTATACTCAAGCTATTGAATTAGATAATGTATCGAACAATGATAGAGGCATTGCTTATAGCAATAGAAGTAATTGTTATTTCAATATTTATTCTAGTAATCTAGATGATGAGAACCTTTTAACCGCAGCAAAAAATGATATCAAAATTGCTATAAGTCTTAATCCAACCTATATGAAAGCTTATTACAGACTTGGTAAAATATATGAAGCAGAAGAAAAATATGAAAAAGCGTTATCTTACTATAAAAAAGCTTTATACTTGGACAATAGCGTTGAAGATGTTAAAAACTGCATTAGTTTAATAAAGTCAAAATTAGGCATTAAAAATAGATATGAACATTTATACTCAGAAAATTTTCCTAAAACATTAGAAGATGAAATCGACAATATAAAAACCGATTTTAAAATGAGAATGGGATTTGATACCCCAGATGACTTTATTAGATCCAGTGAAAAGATGTTGTTTGATCAAGATCCTTCGATCGCTGATGTTTTCAAAGGACATGAATACAGAGATGGATCAAATAATGTGAAGCAAGATTTTATGATGGCAGCTAAGTACTACAGCAAAGCAGCAAGTAAAGGAAATGCCGAAGGACTATTTAACATTGCAAAGCTAACTTGTCTAGGAAAAGGTTGCCAAGTAGATTATGGATTGGCAATGAACTTTTACTTAAAAGCTGCTAACATGACTCCAAAAGTTAAAATACTAGGTCAAGAGGTAGAAAGAGTAGGTGTAAGGCAGGCTCAACATAGTTTAGGATTAATGTTTCAAGAAGGAATATGCGGAAAGATAGATCTTGAAAAAAGCCTTTTTTGGTATAAAAAAGCTGTAGAAAATGGCTCTCATCCTTCTGCTAATAATATTGGATTGATGTATTTTGATGGAAACGAACTTATCAAACGGGATCTTGATCTGGCTGAATATTACTTCACATTTGCACATACTAATGGAAATCAACAGGCTGCTGGAAATTTAGTTACTCTTAATTTAGTTAGAAGAAATCCAGAGAAGGCATTGACTTGGCATGAAATCGCAAATAAAGAATTTGGTTATTTGAGTACATTTTCTGAAAAAAATGAAGAAATTATTAAACATCTTTTACTTATATCAGGAAAAAATAAAGAAAATATTTATTCAGAGCAGAAAAGTCTAAATGTTTCTGAAAATAATTTAAATCAAGAAAAGATTTTAGAAAAAATAAAGCTAGATCCTAAAAGAAAAATATGCATCGTTAATAATAGAAATTCTATAAACACGATTAAAAATACAGATTATAATAATAAAAATATTGTTGCTTATACTGCTCCATCGAAAACTAATAAAAGTAAAACTATCATATCAAACAAACTGACTGAAGTAACTTTATCTACAATAAATCTGACAAAAGATGAAATACTTTACGACAATTTTATGATTTTAACAATTATAGATGTTCCTAGAGTTTGGATTCAGTCAACAATGTTTATAGTTGAAGATACAAATAAATTTGTAGAAAGAATGAGTGTTTATAATATAGGAAGTAACTTTAAAGAAATCTATACTAATTATCCAATTGGTACATGTTTTAAGTTGATTAATCCCTATATTAGAATGGCTATGGATGGACAAGTAATGATAAGAGTTGACGATCCTGATACTATAGTAATAGAGCGCATCAAAAATAGGATTTGTAGATTTTGTCAAAAAGAAGATTCCAAGTATAAATGTTCAAAATGTGGTGCTTTGTATTGTTCAAAAGCTTGTCAAATGTTGGATTTCGAATCATTTTCTCATAACTTAGTATGTATGAGTTTTGATTAAATTTTATTTGAATAAATTTAAAAATACTTAGTATAAATCTATATAAGATTACTAATAATTTATTGATCTATACTTAAAATAAAATTATTATATAATTTGCAACCCCTAATAATAAATTACTTTAATAAATTATCCTTTTTATTTTTTAGTCGTTTATTCTATTAAAATATTATAAAATTTAATAATTAAAA
>CAYLWW010000106.1:0-2830 GCA_964387585.1 uncultured Candidatus Midichloriaceae bacterium | reverse complement strand
GCATTCCAACGCTGAAGGCTTCGGCTTGGCGGATGGGATCATGCCGGCGGCCGAGCTTGGGCAATGGTTGCAGCATATCGGCGCCAAGTATGCCGTCCTAAATTCCTGTTTCTCGGCCGAGCATGTATCAACGATCCAGCGCGCGGCGCCGTCGTTGGCATGCTCGGCAACCATCGATCCCGGCGGCATTAACGTATTGCAAGCTTGGTCAAGCGGCGTTTACCTTGCGCGTGATTTCATAGATTCGGGGGATCTGCAAGCCGCAACGGATACGGTTAGCGGCGGCGGACTTGGACAGTATCGTTATTTCCCGGCGGTTGGAAGGGCACGGCGGATAGTGAACAATGATCAGGATGTATTAAGACAATTGACCGAAGCATTGGCGGGATCGACGTTAACCGGGGAACCTGGTTTGTTTGTTCGGTTGAATAAATTGGCGGTTCAACTGGAAGCGTTTATATCTGAGCAACAAAAAACGAATGCCGCTAAGGCGCAATCGAATACTGATATGGATCGACGCCTGAAGTTGCTTGAAGCGCGGCAACCGCTGCAAATGTCGGCGAAGGAAGTTGCCGCATCGGTGTTTTTGGTGTTGGTTGTGGCGCTTGTCATTCTGTTTTTAGCGGCCAAATGGGGCGGGATCGTTTGATGGATGCATGGTTGCTGGTTGCGCCTTATTATGTTTCTTCCCTGTCTTGCTTCCTTGCCGCCGCTACTCATGTAATGGCGATCAAAAAGCGGATTCGGGAACCATACTACACTTATAAGGTACTCGGATCGGCAGCTTGGGCCGTTGCCTTCCTGTTGCTTGCCATAACGGCGGCGCCTTCCCACCAATTACGCGCCGAAGCTGCAACACTGATCCGGTCCCTATTCCTGACCGGCGGCGTGTTACAGCTTCTTTGGTTGGCGATCTTTGCTCGGGCAATGGTTGGCGTTAAGCGGGCGTGATAATGCCGTTTATACGCGGGCGGCTTTGTAGCCAAGCCAATCGGCAATAGGTGTCCATGTCTCATTGAACCAAATAGGATACGTGCCAAATTGCTGACAAAACAGGGCGTCAATCGATTGCCTTGGCACGGCGGCCAACTGTGCTTCTGCCGCCTCCGCGCGGTTCAGTGCTTCGCGGACGGTAGTTGCCTGCTGCATGTTGGCAGCTTGAAGCACATCTATTACCCGTTTCTGTGCTTCTATGTGGTCCAGCAATTCGCGAGCGGTCAGCGGCACTAGTTGTACCATCGTGCCGCGCTGTGCTGCCTCGTTTATTCCTTGGCTGATGTTTTGTAGTCGTTCGCTTTCCATCATTTCTCCGTAGATAACTGTCAATATCCCTAGAATTAACCTGCTAACGACATTACCCACATAACCGCCGCCAAGCCGAGCAACACGGCGGCGATCCCTGTAATCATCTTCGCCATAGTTATGCCTTGCCTTTCATAACGTCGTTTACGCTCGGAATGATCCAAAGGCATTGCGAATTTTTATCACCATTTCCGCCGCTGCCCTTGCGTCCCCTAGCGAAGTTGTTGCGGGCAACTTAGAGAAACTTATTACCATTGCCGAGTAAGTTGGCAGATTAAGCCAATCAGAAAACGGAATTAGTGATATTGCTTCGGCGAAATGCCATTCCATATGGCAAGGCGCGCACAATGCGATCAGATTGTCGGGATCATCTGTCCCTTTATCTTGGCGCGCTACGATATGATGAACATGAAGCCCTTCAGTACGTCCACATTTTGCGCAGCGGCTTTTGTCTCTCACAATGATAGGATGTGGCTTTCTATGCCGCGCTTTAGTTGCCATGATCTATTCCTTTCACCGCCGCTTCCTTCCTTGGCCGGCCGCGCCTTTGCTCGGAATATGACGCAATCCAAGCATTGAAAGCCGCAACCGGAAGCCGCCAGTACCCTTCCGGCGTCCGATATGCGCCCTTTATGCGTCCCGCTCGAGCTGCCGAGCGGATAGAATCGGTAAGGCGGCGGCGTCCCCGAGCGGCGGCGTCCAAAACGTTGTCAGTTGCGCTGTAGCGTATATCAATGTATTCCCGATCATATGCTGCCGAAACCGCTTCAGGCAACGTGTAGCACGGCGCCGCTTCCGCCGGTTGCTCGGGAAGATCGGGGAGACGATACGTATTAGGATAGAAGATTGCACCTAGCAAATCATGGGCGATCCCTTCCGCTTGGTCCCGGTCTCCTAAGTTAATCATTGGTCCGCCGTCCGGCATGATAACGTATTCCGTTGGCTTGCCTTCCCGTTCCAGTTTGTATAGCAGATTGACCCCCATTTCATAGCGCATGGTTCAGTCCCCTTCCCCTATGCCCATTCCCGAGTAATCCAGCGTTCAATGGTATCCCTTGGATCTTCGCCTTGGGCCGAGCTTGCGCCGGTTTGGCCGTTGCCGCCAACAACGTCCCAAATGCGGATGTAATATCCCGGCTTGCCGTTCAAGTCCATTACAGGATCAGGGATATAGCAATGCGTAACGTGTAGGCGTTCCAGCGCATCTTTCCAAGCGAAGACATTGATCGCAATCGGTTCAACTTCGCCGAAGTTGCTGTATACGTATTCTCCCCGGTTGTCCCAAAGCGAAGCGCCGCCAAGCAACGCCAAGCGGCGCTTATGCTCGGCTTCCTTGGCGTTGGCAGCGGCGGCGGCTTCGTCTTCCTTGGCTTGCCGCTTGGCTTCCTGATCGGACAAGAAGGATTCAACGGTTTCGCCTTCGCGGAAGGGCCGAAGGGAATGCAATTGCCAAGAACCGCGCGGTCCGGTCCGGCGGAATTCGCTTTCGTACATACGGCGGTTGTACTTTTCTCCGCCAACGATTACG
>CAYLWW010000105.1:0-2878 GCA_964387585.1 uncultured Candidatus Midichloriaceae bacterium | reverse complement strand
AAACAAATAAAATCTTTTCTAAAAATATCCCCAAAACATCTCTCTTAACTCCTTCTTTATCCCTAACTGGAGTATATTAGTTTTTTTGATGAAATTGGTGAGATTCAAGGCATTAAACTTATATCTGGGAATGTTGATGATAGAGTTCCGGCTTTATCTATGACAAAATGCCTGACTTGGCTCACTCTTCCGCGACAAAGGATATATAAAAAAGCATGAAAAGCTTCCTAATGCTATTATTAGAAAAGATTCTGCTCAGAAAACGATCTATTGTTGAAACTGTGTTCTCTATACTCAAGGTTAGATTCGATCTAGAACATACAAAGCATCACTCCTATTTAAACTCATATAGAAAAATTTGTTGCTAATATGAAACCGATAAATTAAGACTAAAATGTGAGAAATTAACAGCTTATGTGATATTGTTGCGCAATTTTTCAAGTCCCTTTCTCAATTTAAAAATATTCAGGTAGATCCCTTACATCACCATATGATAAATAATTTCCTGAAACAATATAATTGTCATAAGTACAAACATAAGCGTAATCAAGACCATTATTCTCATATCTAAAACTTTTATCCAATACTACTTCTTCTATCTTTATCTGATTCTGATCACCGTATACAGATAACTCTTCTTCTACATCCGATATTAATTCTTTAGAAGTAGAGAGTTCTTTCTCGATTAATAATTTTATTTCTGAATTTTTTAATTGAGAAAAATTACACCCTGCCTTAGATAATGGTTTGATACACTCAATACCAAATTTGTTAATAATTTCTTCAATATCATTCATATCTAATTTTGAAAAATTAGTACCAACATCGGATAATAACCCAATGATCTCAATACCTAATTTATCAATAATTTTTATAATATGATATCCACTTAATTCAAAGAAAGCAGCACCAGCATCAGATAATGGTTTGATACACTCAATACTAAATTTATTAATAATTTCTTCAATATCATTCATATCTAATTTTGAAAAATTAGTACCAACATCAGATAATAACCTAATGATCTCAATACCTAATCTATCAATGATTTTTATAATATGATACCCACTTAATTCAAAGAAAGCAGCACCAGCATCAGATAATGGTTTGATCGCATCAATACCGAATTCATTAATAATATATGCAAGATAATACCCATATAAATGAGAAAAATTAGCCCCAGCTTGAGATAATGCTTTAATGCTTTCAATACCCAATTTATTAATAATCTTTATGAAATTATGATCATCTAAATAAGAAAAATTAGTCTCAGCATCAGATAACAGCCTGATGCTTTCAACACCTAATTTAGTAACAATATCGGCAATACTAAACCTATCTAACTTAGAAAAATTTACCCCAGCTTCATATAAAGACTTGATTGACTCAATACCCAATTTATTAGCAATATCTAAAATATAATTCCAACCTAATTTAGAAAAATCAAATCCAGCTTCAGATAATGGCTTGATGCTTTCAACACCTAATTTAGCAACAATATCGGCAATATTAAACATATCTATTAAATAAGAAAAATTTACCCCAGCCTCATATAAAGACTTGATTGCTTTAATACCTAATTTATTAGCAATATCTAAAATATAATTACAACCTAATTTAGAAAAATCAAATCCAGCATCAGATAATGGCTTGATGCTTTCAACACCTAATTTATCAACAATATCGGCAATATCAGGACTACTTAACTTAGAAAAATTAGCCCCAGCTTGAGATAATGGTCTAATGCTTTCAATACCTAATTTAGTAGTAATATATAAAATGTGACTCCAATCCAATTTAGAAAAATTTATCCCAACCTCATATAAAGACTTGATGGCCTCAATACCCAATTTATCAACAATGCCTAAAATATTTGCTCTATCTAATTTAGAAAAATTTACTCCAACCTCATATAAAGACTTGATAGATTCAACACCTAATTTAGTAATAATTTCTGAGATATAATATGGATCTGAACGAGAAAAATTTACTCCAGCCTCATATAAAGGTTTAATGCATTTAATGCCAAATTTAGTAACAATATCTAAGATATACTTGCCGTATAAAGTAGAAAAATTAGCATCAACTTCAGATAATTTTTTGATTCCATCAATTCCCAATTCATTAATAATATGTGCAAGATAATACCCTTCTAAATTAGGTCCACGAAACCCATTCGCAGCTAGCTTTTTTACTTCATCAATCAATAAATCTGGACTAGCTACTTTTATTCCCGCTATATGAGAAATAGAAAAATCAGCACCAGCTTCCGCTAAGCTATCTATCATATAATCGCTACTTCTAGATAGTACAGCTTGGGGAGCCAAGCTGTATGGAATCTTTAAAATATGCCCTAAAATATTAGCTCCTGAATTATAAACTAATATACATATATCAATAGAAACAGGAAATGCCATATACTTAGCAGCATCAGTAGTAAAAAATTCAATATCTTTAAAACGAAAGGGAGGATCAATTGGTAAGATTATATCATTGGCAGAATGATCTACAATACAATCAAATAAAAATTGAGTTGTAAACACACCATACTCATTCTGAATATGTATAGGTACTTTAGTTTTATCACTTGCTGTTTGTAAAGCGGCACTTATTAGTCCTATAACTTGATTTGCTAAATCACGTCCTCCTTCATTAAAAATTTTAAGCTTATTCATTTCACGCACTTTAATCTTATTGATTTCACGTAAAAATAGCTCTTTTTTATGTCGATGAAAAAGGTAATATGCACCACCTGCAATAAAAGTAAAAATCGGTAACATTTTATGTTTTTTATCTTAAAGATTAATATGTAAAATATATAAGTTTTTATAAGTTGGATACTTAAAAATTTTCAGATAAATTTCCTAAATGACCACAT
>CAYLWW010000104.1:0-2950 GCA_964387585.1 uncultured Candidatus Midichloriaceae bacterium | reverse complement strand
AAACCCCCAATCCCCAATCCCCTATATTAATAAATAAATTATTTAGCTCTAAATTAATATATAATTCATTAATATGACAAATAGTTTTATTTAAAATTAGTATGAAAATATATATCAATATAAATTATTATTAACAAAAATGAGCATGAATCATAAGCTTAGTGAAGCAGAGAAAATTCAAATTCTAGAACTTAAAAACCAATACTCCTATGGATACATAGGCAGTTATCTCTCACTCAAAAAGGATACTGTTAGAAAGTTTGTGCTAAGAACTAAGATAAGGAAGTCAATTATGAATTTAAGGTCATCAGGAAGACCAAGAAAGGCTTTCAAAGTAAAAAGGCTTGAAAATTTGATAAAGAATGAACCAACTATAACCCTTACCGAGATTTTACGAAAGCTTAGACTCAATGTAAGCAGAAGGACTTTGAGTAGAAGACTACATGAAAAATGAAATACTACAAAAAAATTTGCCTAATAAGCCAAAGCTTACACCAGAGCACGCAAGAAAGAGATATGAATTTTCCAATCGTTACTTGAACTATTCTACTAAGCAGTGGGAAAAGGTAGCCTTTCTAGATGAATTTAGTGTTCAACTAAATAAGACTTATAGAATAAAAGGTTGGAAAAGAAGAGGAGCTCCTTTAACTAAAAACCTTTGTCATCAAATAAAGCCGGACTATGTAATACACTACAATAAGTACTTTACATATGTGACATCTAAAGGACAAGGCGAATTAATAAACGCAGGTAGTCCTTTCAACAGTAAGAGATATATAGAAATCCTTTCGTTTGTACTACCTAAGATAAAAAAGATACTCGGCAAAGACTTTTACATTTTTCACGATCATGATACGACCCACTTTTCAAAGAAAACTATAGACTTTCTAAAAGCTAATGGGTATAAGATTATGGAAAATCCTCCGATTCTACCAGAAGCATCCATAATTGAGAACATGTTTGCAATCCTTAAGAAGAGAATATTTAATTTGAAACATAAACCTAATACCCTGAAGGAGCTAGACCTAATAAGTCGGGATATTTGGAAATCTATAGACATATCAACTATAATTAACTTATATAATTCACTTCCTGTAAGAATGAAACTGTTAAATAATAACTTAGGATATCAAATTAAGTATTAACTTAAAAAATTCATGTAAATTAAACTATCTTATTTTAATTATACTAGTAGTAGTCTTATACTAATTAAAATCCATTCTTTGTTGGACAAACGCAAGAGCAGTTAGCCCGCATAGTTCCTTTTCAATAGAATGATAAATCAAGGAAGAAATGTTGAAGTGCCTGTAAACAAAATACGCTAGCAATAGTATAGGCAAAAGCTTTATAAAGGCTGCAATTAGTTCAAATAAAAGCAAAAATTCCTGGTAAAGTACAATTCTTTGGTTTGGTCTGAATTGACCGAGTTCATTTCTATTTCTCATTTAATATGATAATAAAAATGAAAGGTAATTATATAATAGGAGTTTTAATTTCATTGTTAATATTATGGGAACTTACATCTATTGATTCTAAAAACCATAATGTTCAAGCAGTATTAAGAATTATGTTGTATTTTGGTGTATTGGTGTTGATGATTGCTTTGCCATTCTATAATAGACTATCTAAATTAGAAAAATTTGTTAAGAGCTACAATGGAAACCACAAAATTACCAAGTACTTTCCACAATCCACAGGATCATCAAGATCATTTCTGTCGTTTACCACTACTCAATCTTAGATAGATGTGATTTAGCATGATTTATCCAGTTTTCAAACTTAAATAGCTTAACAAATTAAATATTGAAACTATAGATTTTAAGTTAGAAGTTTCATTTTTTATTAATGTATATGCATATTAATTATAGTAATATTGAATAAAACTTAATGTCAATAAACTGAATTGTAAGCTACGTTGTATAACTACAGTATACAGGTGAATACAGTGTATACTATTTAATAAAAACTACTATATAAGATAAAGCAGTGTAAATAACGAATAATAATAATATTATTATTAAATAAATACATAAATATCATTATTATCAAGAAAACTTAGAATAACCCCTTTCTTTTTCTACTCGATATTGATATAATATTATACCAACTACTCCAAATAAAATAGATGTAAAAACACCTTCATTAGTAGGACTAAAAAAAATTCCCATAAATCCGTTTAACTTTATAAATCCATTACTAATCAAAGGCATACTCAAAGCGTTTATTAAATTATGCATTATAAATACAGGCCATAGAGATTTACTTAAAAGTCTAATTTCACCAAATAGTATTGCAGTAGGAAACATTACTAAATAGCCAGTTATAATAAAAACTGGAATACTTGTAGTTATAGCACTTTTTAATGCTTTTTCATCCAAGAAGTAATAGTAATAAGGTAAATGCCAAGTCATCCATAATATACTTACAATCAAGTGATTTAAAATAGGATGTACTTCTGCTGACTCCAGCCTTGATGTTAAGTAACCTCTCCACGCTAGTTCTTCAAAAACATTTTTTATTAGTGAACCAATAAAAATGACTCCTGCAGAAGATAAGTAAGCATAAAACCCCTTACTATTAAACCCATTAGCTGATACGAATCCGAATAAATGTCCTATTATAAAAGACAAAAATGCAGTAATTGGGTAAATGAAAATCGATAATAAATAGTATTTCCAAGATGAAGATAAATTTAATTCAAATCCAGAGTCTTCCCAGCCATCACCACAAAAGGCTCTTAGAAATAATCCTGTTAATGCAGGTGTCACTAACCAGACTAACGCTCCTAAACTCTCCAATGGGTGTATTTTATTATCAGACACATTATTTAATAAGATTCCTATCCATCCACTACTTACTGTGATTAATGAAACGATTAAAATGTTTCGTTTTATTTGATTCATTTTTTTATTTTTGAGTAATTATTTAAACAAATATAATTAATAATTTT
>CAYLWW010000103.1:0-3004 GCA_964387585.1 uncultured Candidatus Midichloriaceae bacterium | reverse complement strand
ATTATAGGCTATCTTAACATATAACGTGACTCTTTTATACTGTTTTAGCTATACAACATGTGAATTAAATAAAAAGAAATGCATTCCATGCCATAGTGGCATCCTACCACTTGAAAAAAAAGAAGTTGATAGGTTTTTAAGCGAGCTACGAAACAAATGGCTAATAAATGAATTAGGACACCTTTATAAAATTTATATATTCTCTAATTTTATTGATGCAATGAGCTTTGCTAATAAAATTGCAGAAATTGCTGAACAAGAAAATCATCATCCTGATTTAGTTATATCTTACGGAAAATGTATTGTTGAAATATGGACTCATAAGGTAAATGGATTAACTGAAAGTGATTTTATATTGGCAGCGAAAATTGATGATATAAATAGCTAATTCATTACAGAAATATTAACAAAAATATCAACTACTTGAAAAAAAAGATAAAAATTAATTATCAATCCAACCGTCAGGTAGATTATTCACTAAATGACCCAATGATAAATAATGTTCAATATCATTCTTATAACAAATATCATCATATATAAGGCCCTTATCTAATGATAATCCTTCTACTTTTATCTGACTCTGATCATTATGTTCGGATACTTTTTCTCCAACGTCAGATAATAGCTTAATACTTTCAATTCCTAATTTAGCCCCGATTTTCAAAATATTATAATAACTTAATTTAGAAAAACCAACACCAACATCAGATAATAGCTTGATACTTTCAACGCCTAATTTAGTTACGACGTACAAAATATCATCCTCATACTTATTTAGTTTAGAAAAATCAGTACCAACTTCAGATAATGGCTTAATACTTTCAATTCCTAATTTAGCCACGATATTCGAAATATAATACTTATTTAGCTTAGAAAAACCAACACCAACATCAGATAATAGCTTGATACTTTCAACGCCTAATTTAGTTACGACGTACAAAATATCATCCTCATACTTATTTAGTTTAGAAAAATCAGCACCAACATCAGATAATAGCTTGATACTTTCAACACCTAATTTAGTCACGATCTTCGAAATATAATACTTATTTAGCTTAGAAAAATTAGCACCAACATCAGATAATAGCTTGATACTTTCAACGCCTAATTTAGTCACGATCTTCGAAATATAATACTTATTTAGTTTAGAAAAATCAGTACCAACTTCAGATAATAGCTTAATATTTTCAACACCTAATTTAGTTATGATTTTCGAAATCAAATCATTACCTAATTTAGAAAAACCAGCACCAGCTTCAGATAATAGCTTGATACTTTCAGCACCTAATGCAGTCACGATATCCAAAATATCATACCGATCTAATTTAGAAAAATCAGTACCAACATCAGATAATAGCTTAATATTTTCAACACCTAATTTAGTTATGATTTTCGAAATCTTATACACTAATTTGGAAAAATCAGCATCAGCTTCAGATAATGGCTTAATACTTTCAGCACCTAATGCAGTCACGATATCCAAAATATCATACCGATCTAATTTAGAAAAATCAGTACCAACATCAGATAATAGCTTAATATTTTCAACACCTAATTTAGTTATGATTTTCGAAATCTTATACACTAATTTGGAAAAATCAGCACCAGCTTCAGATAATGGCTTAATACTTTCAATTCCTAATGTAGTCACGATATCCAAAATCAAATAATCATTTACTTCAGGATAATTAGCTAATTGAGAAAAATCAGTACCAACCTCAGATAATGGCTTAATACTTTTAACACCTAATTTATTAACGAGCCTAAAAACATTATACATATACTTATAATTACACATTTGTGATAATGGCTTAATAGCATCAATACCTAATCTTAAAATAATATTTGAGATGTAATCCTTATCTAAACCATTAAAAAGACCCCAATAATTAAAACACCCCCGATCAGTTAAATATTTTACTTCATCAGGCAATAACTTTTGACTACCTATATCTATTCCTGCTATATGAGAGATAGAAAAATCAGCACCAGCTTCAGCTAACTTATCTATACCATCACGACCAACTATGAATAATGTAGTTTTTGGAGCAATGTTATACATAATCTTTAAAGTCTCCACTGAAGGATATGCAATAAATCTATACGCATCAATAACTACAAGGGCATATACTGCATACTTAGAAAGATCATTAGAAAGAAAATCGCCATATTTAAATGTTGGATTATTTTCGAGATTTATAATGTCATTAAATATAGGTTGAGTTATAAATGTACCATACTTATCCTGAAGATATTGAGGTACTATAGTCTTGTCATTAGCGCTTTGTAAAGCTGCACTTATCTCTCCTTTAATATTATTATAGCTCAATCTATTGATTTCATCAAAAAATATCCGCTTTTTATGTTGATATAAAACGCAGTGAACTAAACCCGAAATAAGAGTAGGAAAAAATGGAATTGTAAATGGTAACATTTTATATATGCAATATCAAAATTAATAACTATTGATTTTGATATTGCTGTATTTTTCTCAATTTAGCACTTAAAATATCGTAATATATAGCTAAATCAATACTTAAAGACAGCTGATTTATTACAGAAATATTAATAAAACTACCAACCACTTGAATAAAAAGATGAAACTTTTTAGAGCAACTTCTTGTTGCAACGATCGTCATACCATAACTCAACTACATGTAATCCCTAGTTGTATCACTGAGTATCAAACTAGTGTGTTAGACCATAAAAACCCCAATAATGGATTAAGGATGTTTTAAGGATGGATTCATGTTAACTTTAGGTTTATTATTTTTCATTGAGTAAGCAAGTAGAGTGGCGATTATGTGAACTAAAAAATTCCACATAGATCTGTGTCTGGTATGTTCTATCTCAAATTTGTTTTTCAGATAATCAAACACAGTTTCAATGATAGATCTTTTTTTTAGCATCTGTTTTTCAAATAATATCACTGGCATATTTTTCATAGTCTTTTTGATCCCAGTTATAAGCTTTAAGTCCTTAGAATATAAGCTATTAAATAGCT
>CAYLWW010000102.1:0-3057 GCA_964387585.1 uncultured Candidatus Midichloriaceae bacterium | reverse complement strand
CAAAAATCATCTATAAAAACGAATAAATCTGTGATATCTTTTTTCATGGAAGTAACTCTTTAATTGTGCAAAAAATAAAGAATAAACTACTTCCAACCTATTTATCAAAAAACTTTCAGATATTTCAAAACAAATAAAATCTTTTCTAAAAATATCCCCAAAACATCTCTCTTAACTCCTTCCTAATCCATTATTGGGGTTTTAAGGATCGATTCATGGCAACTTTAGGTTTATTATTTTTCATTGAGTAAGCAAGAAGAGTGGCCATTATGTGAACTAAAAAATTCCACATAGATCTGCATTACTATAAATATAAAAAACTAAGAGGGACTTATACCCCCTTAGTTCTCACTAACTCTGTTAAGATTGAATATTTATACTTAAATCTTACTTACTTTTAAACTTGTACTTGATGTTTGATATTACGGTTAATGAAATCACTTAATAATTCAGATAAATCACTTCTATTAACTATCTCCTTACTATTATCCTTATTAATAACTTGATTAGCATATAATTTTTCAGAATTTGATATATCCTCAGGCTTAGAAACTTTCTCAAATTCTTCCTTCGAATATATATTCTGTTTTTCTGACTTATATTGAGACATAGCTGGATTATCTATATCATAATTTTCACTTATTTTTCCAATCTTCTCATTTAATTTTAATATTCCATCTTTTAGTTTTATAATATCACTATCCTCAAGCAACTTCTCTAAATCAGTTTTTCTATTATTTTCTTCATTTTCTTTTTGCTTATCTTTATAGTAATCTACTAAATTACCAGCGCCCTTTGCTAACAATACCGCTGCACCAACTGCAGCTAATGCTCCTCCCCCAATTAAAATAGAGCCACCATAATTTTGAACGATATTAACAGCTTTGACTCCAGTTTCAAGCAGTGACTTAGTTTGATTATCTAAACTAGCATAAAAAGCAGTAGCACCCGCTACTCCTCCTACCACATTACCCCCTACATCTGCTATAGCTTTCACAACTTCTTCTTCTTTTTTGCCAATCAAACTACTAATTTCCCGTATCCCAGAAACTGCTATATTTTGCAATATGTTAGTTAAGCCATTATCAGCTTGTATTCCAGCTCTTCTAGCTGCTATAGCTGATTGACGCATAGAATCATCTTGATTCCTAAGCTCATGCATTGCTTTTTCTTCTTCAACTTTTAATTCATTCATCTTTAAGCAATTTTTAATAATAGGATAAGCCAGACCATCACATTTTATTATTGTGGTATTATCAAGATAATTATCTTTATCTTTTATCTCAATATTACTCATTTTATTTTTGTAAGCTTCACCTGAATAAGATTCAGCCTCTCTAATTAATCCTTCCCTTTCAAGGCTAGAATATTTTTTAATTTCTTCTATTTTACTATTATCTCCTCTATTACCAATCTCTTCACCCAATTCTTTCCATTCTTTTTCTTTAATACCACTACCAAGCAAACTATAACGACTCAACTTGCTAAATAAACCAGTATTATTTTGCTCACGCTTCTCATTATGGTAATTTTTTTCAAACTCAGTAGCTAATTGCCTTATGTAAGGATCAACTATAACTTTATTATCAATTATTAGATCAATTAGATTACGTAAATTCTTTCCGCAATCTAATACATTTTGAGGTGAGCCTTTATTTTCTGCTTCAACTAATTCATATATGTAGCTATTACGTTTTTCAGGTTTTAAGACCTCGTACAGCTTATTAAATTTTGTTTCTACATCGACATGATGTTCTTTTAACAATATTTTAGATGCTTCTCTAACCTCAGTAAGTACTCCTTCTAGCTCTTTTCTAGTCCATGGTAAAAGCCACTTCATATTTAATTCTTCGCTTAATCGTAAATATTTCAAACTAAGCATATCATACATATGTTTTTGTTGTGCCTCTGTTAAAGGGATAGCTCCAGGCTGATTCAATCTTTTTCTAAGATCTTCTACACTCATTATAGCTCCATCAACATTATTATACATATCTTTATGTTGCGCTAATATCTTACGCATAGAATCACCTGTCACTACACTTCCAGTATTATAATCTATGTGATAATTTCCTATTAAGCATAAATTTTCAAAATCAATTTTGCTATCTTTTAAATTTTCCCCAAAGAAATTATAAATTCCTTCTTTTACTGATTTCGATACTTCTTCATAAACATCTTTACCAAATAAAGCTGAAGTAGCTAAATCCCCAGCAACTTGAGTTATAGGAGAAAAGCTTAAGGTACACTTACTGACTAATTTCAAAACAAACATTTTAACACATACAATTAACATTCTCATGCTAAAACTTGTAGTGAGCCTATCATCAAAAATTGGGCTAGCACCACCATTAAGTAGCTTTTCCATAATCTTCATATTAGCAGAAGATAAATATTTATGCTTATCTTCATTATGGTTTTTACCTAATTCTAACTTACGCGCATTATTTAAATTGCTAGATGATATTTCCTTTTCTTTGTCATTTACATTTTCCTTATTTATTACAGCATGATGAAATGCCGCTATCATAAATGCTGTGCTATTATCTTTGTTTTTTAAACTTGTATTAGTTCTTCTATCACTCAACAAAGCATCTACTATACCGAAACTTCCGTATGGTGCACAAGAATGCATTAAAGCAGTATTACCATACCTGTCTTGCTTATTTAAGTTGAGCTCTTCACACCCCATCAATAACTTCACACCATCAATATCGTTTTCCATTGAAGACTTGATTAAAGGTGAAATTCCATCTTTATTAGAAGCATTAATATCTATGCCATATTTTTTACGATTCGTAACCAGATCGCTCAAGATTTTTCTAGCTTCTGCCTTAGAAGAGTCGACATAGTGTAGTATAGTGTTACCATCTAAGTCTTTTTCTTTAATTAACTCAGGATATTTTACTATATATTCTTCTAATAATTGATAGTTACCGCTATTAGCAATTGCCATTAGGATATTTTTATTTTTTGCACTTGGATTTTTTACCTGAGCACCTTTACTTAACAAATCATCCAGCATTTGTTTATTAGCATCAGCAGCAGCATAAAAAA
>CAYLWW010000101.1:0-3062 GCA_964387585.1 uncultured Candidatus Midichloriaceae bacterium | reverse complement strand
GTTATGATTTCTTGGTTGCTCATCTGTGGTACCCTGGTTGGCTTGCTTAACTTTTGTATTTATATCAATTATCCATATCAATCTCAACTGGAATGACTATATCCACTATTCTCCTCTATATAATTCTGGATTCTAAGTTAATGGGCGTTACTTAACTTTTGAACTCTGCACCAAACAGAATACCTATAGTTTTTATTTTTGATACCCATTCTATCAATGTCTCTCGACTAATATTGTGTATCTTGGCTACTTGTTAAGTAACATGGTTTGGCAGATATTATTTCTTGTAATCTTCTTCTATTTTCACCTCTTATACTTTGTTTCTTTAACTCAGCTTGACATAAATTTAATAATTCACCCACTAACGGCCTGAGTCAATCTGCTCATTCATTACTTTTTAATTTGAATACTTAACTAAGTATAACTCAAAACAAATCTTTTGCATTATTATTTATGAGATATGTAATAATTTATTAACGACACAGTTTTTTGTATATCTTCTATAATTAAATTTTTGTTTTGTTCAAATAGTTAGTCATTTTATTAATATTTCTGTAATAAATCAGCTGTTTTAGCTACTGATTTAACTATATATTAGTATGTTTTTAATACTAAATTAAGAAAAATTACTTATATAATAATTATTAATTATATAAATAATAAAATTTTTTTAATGAATACTATAGAAAACAAATTAAAGGAAAGGATGTTAAAGATTATATATGATATACTTTTAGCTGTATATGTAGATGATGATGATTTAGTAGACAGATTAACTAAATCTGGCGTTGATTTTTCTCAATTAAATGGTGATGATATTGTCAATATCATTGATAACTTCGTTGATAACTTCGGTCTTAACATTATTAAGATTTTTTACAAAGTTGGGGCTGATTTTTCTCAATTAAATGGTGATTCTAATATTTTTTATATCGTTAATAACTTCGGTCTTGAGAGTATTAAGCTTTTAAAAGAAGCTGGAGCTGATTTTTCTCAATTAAGTGTTTATCCTTATCATATTATTTTTATCGTTAATAACTTGGGTCTTAAGAGTATTAAGCTTTTAAAAGAAGCTAAAGTTAATTTTTCTGCACTAGATAGTCTTTGTATTTTTAATATTATTATTAAATTAGGTTTAAAAAGTATAGAGCTTTTACATGAAGCTGGCACTGATTTTTCTAAATTAAATAGTGATGGTATTTCGAAGATCATTGATACATTTGGTGTTGAAAGTATCAAGTATTTAGCTAAAGCTAATTTTTCTAAATTAAATAGTGATGATATTTCGAAGATCATTGATAAATTTGGCGTTGAAAGTATAGAGCATTTAGCTAAAGCTAAAGCTAATTTTTCTAAAGTAAATAGTGATGGTATTTCGAAGATCATTGATAAATTTGGTGTTGAAAGTATCAAGCCGTTAGCTAAAGCTGGTGCTGATTTTTCTCAATTAAATGGTGATTATATTGCTAATATTATTACTACATTAGATTTAGAAAGTATCAAGTATTTAGCTAAAGATGAAGCTGATTTTTCTCAATTAAGTGATGACGATATTTCGAAGATTACTGATAAATTTGGTGTTGAAATTATAGAGCTTTTACATGAAGCTAGAGTTGATTTGTCTAGATTACATAGTTATTATATTGCTAATATTATTACTACATTAGATTTAGAAAGTATCAGCTATTTAGCTAAAACTGATGCTAATTTTTCTAAAGTAAAAAACCCAGAAATAAAATTATTAATTGAGAAAGAATTATCGACTGATCTAACTGAAGTAGGAGAAAAATTATTTTTGTACAACGATCACAATCAGACAAAGATAGTGAAAGGATCATTAGATCAAAGTATTAGATGCGATGTTAAAGATTTTTATTACACTGATATTTTTACTTATGATGATGATGATATTGTTCCATCAGAGTATTTATCATGTACTTATGTAGGAAGTTTATCCGAAGACATATATTGTATTTGTAATTAGTTTTTAGTATTAAGGCTTTTACTTACTATATTTAAAGGCCTTAATACTTCTTCACATTATTGCTATTGGTAACTTTTTCTTTATTAGAGTTCTTTTCAAACACATTGTAATACGGTAATTTTTTGATTTTATAAAGATCAAAGAGTGTATTATAGCTAAAGCGCTATAAAATAAATATGCAGGAAGAGAATGATATGTTAAGATAAGGATATTATCACTAATAATAGAAAAGCACAGTAACATATCCAGTTTTATTCAGAAAGAAAGTATTAAGAAAAGAAGGTCTATCGTTTTTGGATGTTGCGGAGAGATTTGGTCTATCAAAGGCAACAGTATTTGGTTGGAGCAAAAATATTGAAGCACAATTACACAGGAATAGGCAGTGGAGGAAGATAGACGCAGAAGCACTGAAAAAGGATATAGAAGACTATCCAGATAGTTATTGTTATGAGAGGGCTGTGAGCGTCTAGGTGTTAGTGAAACAGGGATAAGAGACGCACAATATCGTTTAGGACTAACCTATAAAAAAACGCTTCATCATCCCAAAGCGGAGGCAGAAAAAAGACTTATGTTTTGCCAGAAGATCAATGAATTAAAAAATGATGAAAAAGCAATAGTTTATATTGATGAGAGCGGGTTTGCTCACGATATGCCGAGAACTCATGGCTATGCTATGAAGGGGAAACGCTGTTATGGTAAGCATGATTGAGGTGCCAAAGGTAGAACAAATGCTATAGGAGCTTTAATCGGCATAACTTTAGTTGCAATTGGATTGATAACAGGCTCTGTCAATACTGGTGTCTTTACTTGCTCTGGGTAGAGCAGGTTCTATTACCAAGCATACCGGACAAAAGTATCATTATTATGGACAATGCTACTTTTCATAAAGGAAAAGATATGCAAAACCTCTTGCAAGATGCAGGACACCTCTTGCTTTATCTTCCTCCTTACTCTCCAGATCTCAATTGGATTTAAATAGGAGCGAATAAGGAGGCAGGTAAAGCAAAGTGTGACCGGAATCTTCTATTATAGTCATTCCAGTTGACATTAATATGGATAATTGATATAAATAAGGGAT
>CAYLWW010000100.1:0-3075 GCA_964387585.1 uncultured Candidatus Midichloriaceae bacterium | reverse complement strand
GGGTTTTTTTTTTTGGGTGAGTGGCTTTGCCTATAGTCTCTATCCACCCAAACCCACAATCCCCAATCCCCAATCCCCAATCCCCATAAAAAATATTTATCGCCTTAACTAATTTAATATAATTAAGAATAATAATAATTTAATTTTTAGCGAGATTTTTATCTCTGATTAATTCTTATAAAACAAAATAAAAGAAAAATCAATTAATATATTAAAATGAGATTAAAAGTATTTTTTGCTGTCATTTTGTTAACTTCAACTATGATTTCTTGCCAACTAAATGATGTAGATTATAACAAAATGTTAATTGACGCATCTATAAGTGGAGACCTTAAAAAAATCGAAGAGGCTTTGAAAAATGGAGCAAATGTTAACACAAGAGATGAATATGGTTATTCACCTTTATTATGGGCATCTTATCACAATTTTATTGATATATTAAAAGTATTATTAGACAACAACGCTGAAGTAAATGTAGTTGGAAACACTTTTAACTCTGATTCTGGATGCACGCCTTTAATGTATGCCACGTACTTTGCTAATATTGAAGCTACTAAGTTGCTAGTTGCGAAGGGTGCAAATGTAAATGCTGTCTGTAACTCAAATTACTATCAGGATGGTATAGATACTTATTTACATGAAGGCTACTCACCCTTACTCTTTGCTGTAAATAAGCAAAGTTTAGAAATTGCAAACTTTTTATTGCTTAATAATGCAGATATAAACGTAACATCGAAATCAAATAAATATACTCCACTAATTCTATCAGTAAAATTAAAGAATACCTACTTAGTAAAATCAATAATTAACTCAAAAGCAAAATTAGATAGTCAAGACATACAAGGAAATACTGCTTTGAAGCTTTCTGTATCTGGAGGTTTTTATGATGGAATTGTTTCACTTTTAAATAATGGGGCTGATTCAAATATTAAGAATAATGATGGAGAATACCCCTTATTTGATGCTGTTACTCTTCCTGTTTCTATAGCACTAGACGCAGTTAATCTTTTTATAAGCAATAAAGCAGACTTAAACGTTAAAGACAAAAATGATAGTACAGTAATATTCAGATGTATTAGAAATTCTTCAATAACTGTAAAGCTTGATATTTTAAATAGTTTAATAAAGAATGGGGCAAATATTAATGCTCAAGAAAAGGACTATACTACTCCATTATTAGCTGCTACATATCTCAATGATCTTGATTCAATTAATACTTTAATTGATAATGGAGCAGATGTAACTTGTAGAAGTAAAGATGGCTATACTCCTCTTATTCATGCTGCATCAAATGATAATTATGATCTAATATATCTTTTTATCCAGAAAGGATTAGATGTTAATTCTATAGCTTTAAATGGATACTCAGCTCTACTTTTCGCAACATTAAAAAACAACCTAGATGCAATTAAGTTACTTTTGAAGAATAAAGCTGAAGTCAATATTACTGGAGGATTTTTCGAGAAAGATGAAGGAGTTACACCTTTAATATATGCAGCATGGAGGGATAACTTAGAAGCTGTTCAACTTTTAGTAGAGCATGGTGCTGTTATAAACATAAGTTGTAATCAACTTTTTACCTATGAAGACTTGTTTAAAGGCTTTACTCCATTATTATTTGCAGTTCGAAGAAAAAATTACGAAGCAGCTAAGTACCTAATAGATAACAAGGCAAACGTCGATGCAAAAGCTATTAATGGCTATACGCCTACTTTTATATCAACAATATTAGGAGATGTAGACATTTTGACATTATTAATTAATAATAAAGCAGACCTAAATACTAAAGATGTTGATAATCAAGATACTCCCTTACTTATCGCAGCAAAAAACAATAATTTAGACATTCTTAAACTACTTGCAAATAATGGCGCCAAAGTTAATGTAAGAAATAAAAACGGAGATACTCCATTGTTTTTCGTAATTAAATTCCCAATTCCTCTTGTAATTGATGCCTTAAATATTTTAATTGATAAACAGGTAGATGTCAATGCAAAGAATAGTTCAGGAAGTTATGCCTTATTTATGATAATAAGAGGAACTTCAATTAGTGTAAGAAAAGATTTAATTAAACTTTTAATTGACAACAATGCCAACATTAATGCTAAAGAACCAGACGGAACAACTCCATTATTAGCGGCTACTTCAAATAATGACGTTGAATCTATTAATCTACTTTTGGACTCTGGCGCAGATATTAATGCGAAAAATAAACTTGGATATACCCCTTTACTATATTCATGTGTTAATAATAACTTTAGCCTAATTAATTTATTTGCTCAAAAAGGCTTAGACGTGAATTCTAAGGACTTAAATGGGTATTCTTGTTTATTGTATGCTGCCAGAGATAATAATATTGATTCTATCAAACTCTTATTAAACTATAAACCTGATATTAATGTTAAAGGAGGATATAAAGATAATGATAATGGATGCAGTCCTATATTATATTTGGCTAGTAATAACAATTATGATGCAGTTCAACTATTAATTTCTAGTGGAGCTAATGTCAATACAAAGGGATCTATTTACTATAGTGACAGTTACGACTCTTATTACCATGATGGTTATACTCCTTTATTCTTCGCTGTTAGAAACTTAAATATAAATTTATTGAATTTATTAATTAATGCTAAAGCTGATGTCAATCCTATAGAAAGTAGAAATGGTTACACTCCATTACTAATAGCTAATAAATTAGGAAATCTTGAAATAATGAAAAAACTAATCGAAAATAATGTCAATGTAAGCAGAGGAGATGTAAATGGAACAACGCCTTTACATTATTCTGCTGCTAATCATAAGATTGAAGAACTTAAGTTGCTAGTTTCTGCTAAAGCTGATAAAAATGCAAGAGATAAAGATGGTCAAACTCCTTTAGATATAGCTATAAAAGCGGGGGATCAGGAAGCAGTAAAGGTTTTAACGGATGCAAAAGATATTCAATTTCTTAAATAATTAAAATTAAAGTTAAGTAAACATTTAAAAATAGGATATTAATTATTTGGGATAAAATATAAATTTAATAAAAAATTTAATTTTTTCTTCTTGGGGATTGGGTATTGGGGATTGGGG
>CAYLWW010000099.1:0-3142 GCA_964387585.1 uncultured Candidatus Midichloriaceae bacterium | reverse complement strand
ATTCCCAATTGGTCCTAGACAAGTTCAAAAGATAGTCAAAGAAATTGCCAATAGAACTCAAATATCAAAAACAGTGACTCCTCATATACTTAGGCATACTTTTGCAACATTAGCTTTACAAAAAAACATCTCACTAGCTTCTATACAAAAAATACTGGGCCATGATAGATTAGCTACCACTTCTATATATCTGAACTTTACTGATGAGCACGTTGTAGATGAGTTCAGCAGAAAATGGTAATTATACAATAAATTTGCAAAATAATGCGGTATAAATCATGCAATTTATTTTGCCTTGTTATACCTTTAACCAGTAAGGTAAGGTATATTGTGTTACAGTATAATACTGTACAGTTATGTATAATATTTACTAATATGATCCACTAATTAAATAACCGATATTGTATATTAGTTAATTATTTTTAATGTGTAGTTTATAAATGAAGAGATATAATATGCGGACTTTATAACCACTTTTAATTAGGTATTTTATTAATATGTTAATAGTATGTATTATTCATTGAAATTTACAAAGTAGTAAGATACAATACGGTACAGTGTGGTTTAATATTTAAAGATATATACTAATAAAAAATGAAAACTATAGTTATTACAAGCGATAAGGGGGGGGTTGGAAAATCTACATTAGCTGCTCTCATTATCGAATGGTTAAATTTTAATAATATTTCGGTAGATTTAGTAGATGCTGACCCTATACAGACAACACGTACATGGTCTGATAATTGTGCTTCTGATGGTAGAATTGTCCTATCAAAAACAGCTGACTATTTAATAGTCGATACAGCTGGTACTTCTGGCGCTGGGTTAAATTGGTTACAAAAAGGAGATATCATCATTGCTCCTTTTCAACCTCACTACGCTGATATAAAAACAGTATTAGATTGGTTTTATGTAATAAATCCTAAGTTACAAAAGAAAGTAATGTTTATACCAAACCGTTATCAAAAAACAAATGAACAAAAAGATGGATTATTACAAGTAAAAAAAGTATTGGATGCAGAGAACGCTGGGACTCTACTACCATTTCTTTCAAATAGACCTGCAATCTATGGATCTCTATTAAATGGAAGTAATATAAATTTTTTTAGACAATATTCAGAGGAAATATTTTTAGCTGAAACTAAAAATCTAATGAATTCTCTGATTAGTAGTTTATCAGAGGCCAAATGAGAGAGATTAAAAAATCACCATTTTCGTCAATAGAAAAGACCAACCCTCTTTTTGTAGGGGAATTAGACACTTTTGGTGCGTCAAAAGTAAATGGATATAAAATTACAGTCCGGCTAAGTACAATGTTAATTGATACTTTAAGGAATATTATTATTTCTAATAAAACTGGAGGCAACTTCGAATACACTAATGTATCTGATTTATTGCGTAAATCACTTGAAGCTTATAAAAATGGAATGTCCTTAATCGTTCAACGTACAAAAGATGAGAAAAAAGAAACTTCATTTAGAGTTTCAAAAGAATTAAAGGAATTTTATCTAAGTCTTCCAGAAAATGCAAAATCAGAAATAATAGAAAGAGCAGCTTATACATATATAAAACATAAAATATAGCCGTACGGTGCGGTACAATACGTTGTGTTACAATATAGCTTTCTTGCCCAAAATATGAGCAATACTTCTTGAACTTACAATGATTGGCTTAACCAAGGTTTTCTACAATGTTATCAACAATTTTGTGAATAACTTGTTTGATAAAACTAATTTTTGTTTTTGAGCTTTAATATTTCCTCTAAGGTTAAACCTGTTACGGAAGAAATTAGTTTATTATCTAGCTTCTGTTTTATCATGTTAATTGCTACTTCAATATTTCTTCTTTCAATACCTTTGGCTTCACCAATAAAGATACCTTCTGCTATCCCTTCTTCCTTAGCCTTCTCTGCAGTTTTTTTTAGCGTATTAGCTTCTATCCTTAACCATTTGAGATGGTCTTCATAAAGCTCCCTTTCCTCTTCGCTAAAGTTCAGGACATCCAATACATGTAATGCTTTTTTTAAATTCTTATCATCCAGTTCTTTAGGTAATCGTTCTGCTTTCAGTAAATCATGCCTCGTTAAGAAAGCAACCCACATATCAAGGGCATTTCTGGTCTTGGCAACTATATCCTGTAATTCCTCACTTGAATCACTGGTAAATTTATTCAGCTCTATAGTATGTAATTCCAAATCCTTAAAATAGGCAAACCCGTTCTCTTTTTCCTTAATGTGAAAAACGTTATGATAATTTTTTGCTTGTGGGATAGAAGTAAAGTTCAGTATATGGATACCTATGGCTTTGGATAGGGCGGAATAATCCTGTGATACCTTTAGCTGCTCAGTATATAATTTTGCCCAATAGTAAAGGGCTCTTTTATCGTAATCAGCTTCATCGCTAATCTGAATCTCAATATTGAATCTTTTGCCGTCAATACCTTTTGCTTTAATATCAAGTATTGATAACTTATCCTGTCTGAAGTTTTTAGGATTATAGGGATTCAGTAAAGTAATATCTTCTACCTGATCATCTTGACCGACTATAGAGTTTATAAGAGAAATAAGTAAATCCTTATTTTCTTCGACACCGAAGATTTTCTTGAAGGCTAAGTCTACTCGAGGCGATATTTTTTCCATAATTATTGCTAGAATTTATTGGTCTTATTATAGCATAATATATGTTATTATATAAAGGTATACTTATAGTTAATAATAGATTTAATGCAGGTTAGGTTTTTGTTAAAACTTTTGTCATATTTAAAATAGTTATAGTTTTTCCCTTAGCCAACCACCACGCCTTGTTAGCTTCAAATAAAAACAAATCAAGGTCTGATTGGTAAAGTTGATTTTTAGGTTTAGCTAATCTAGCTATTAGTCCACTTTTTATTTTGATAAATTTATTACGATCACTTAAGAATAAAACACTTTTGGAAATTATCTTACCAAACATAATGTCATCTTTATACAGACCTACAAATCCTTGGTGCCTTACTGTAGTAATATTGGATATCGGTGATAATATATCAAGTATTGTATTAACAAATTCTTCCTGTACCATAAATTAATTAATTTATTAATAGATCTTAAATCTATTCTATTCGAATAAAATTGTACAGATAAAATTATTGTATTATCTAATTA
>CAYLWW010000098.1:0-3162 GCA_964387585.1 uncultured Candidatus Midichloriaceae bacterium | reverse complement strand
AATGAGTAATAGTGCAGGATTCTTCTTTTTTAAACTTTCTATAATATTATTTGCTTTTACATTCTTATCATTATAGTTCATTAAACTACTAATTTTGTTTGGCGTTGTTGCAATTAAACGTTCCTTTATATTATTTGCAATCCCTTTGCATTGATTTTTAGAAAAAACGGGATTTTTTTTTAGATCTTCAACAATTTTATTGTAGTCTGGATCATTTTCGTCTTTAAGAAAAATGTCTGCAGTTTTCTTTTCCGCTGAGCTAAATTTATTATAATTATCTTTCATATAAGCAATTATTAATTTTAAATTCTCTTTATGTGGAACTAATTTACCATCATCTTCCTTATATTGAACTGCTGTTCCAAAATATAATGTTAAAACATTTTTAGAATCAGGATAAGGAAGATATGCATTATTTTTTAAATTGTTAAGAGTTTCATTAGTCTCTTCACAGAATTCTATGTTGGAAAATAAAGCGTCGTCAAATTTACCTTCTTCTATTTTTTTAACTATAGACATTAATGATACAAGTTCTCCGGAATATAATTTTGCTTGCCCGCTTACAAAACAAAGTCTATTTGCTTCATTAGGATATGTTTTTATTATAGTATCATTGGCGATATTTATTTTTGATATTTGCTCAGAATTACTCAAAATCAATCCAACTATTTTATTTTTTACATTGCTTACACTTTCTCCAGCTAAAAAACCTATCACTTCATATCCACAATCATTATTATTATTAGGAAGGTTAACTCGGTTTCCTTTAGTATCATAAAGTACAAAGTGACCCATTCCTATTTTTCCGTTACTATCCATTAGTCCACTTTGATTTACAATGACATTTACTCCTTTGTCAATATCTTCTTGAGTAGGAACATATGAAGAATCATCAACGAGCTTATAGTTAATATTGTAACTATGTAACCCAATTAGAAGAGTGGCCATATTAGCAGGAGCTCCATTTAACACTTGACTTGCTAATTCTTTAGATTCTTTGCTATTTGAATGTTTATTATTAGATTTGTTATTAATAATATCGATTACATTCTTATATACTCTTAAATTGGATAAGCAGGTTATATAATCATGTGCGTTTCCTAGTATCTGGTCTCGAAATGTCATATAAGGATTAAAATCTTTTAAAGCTTTATTGTCATCGTTGTTTAATTCCTTTCCTAATAGAACCTTAAGATTAGCTAAATTGTACCTTTCTATTTCTTCTTTTCTACTATCATGGTTTTCATTTTCATTTACAAGCTCATTTTGTATCCTTTCTGATAATTTATCAATTTGCTGGGATAAAAAATAGTTAGACCAGGGAGAAATTACACCTTGCTCGATAAGGCTAATAATGTCATTTGTAATGTTATCACTAATTTTTTTAATAATCTGATTAATTTCTTTAACATTATCTATATTAGAGTAATAACCCTTAGCTAAATATTGTAGAAAGCTTGTTAGTATTTGCTTATTCTTAGAATTGAGCGAAATATTTTTAATACCTTTTTTAAATGGCTTAAAGTCAGTAAAATCGTAAACTGAGTAATCGTTAACTGATTTTGGGCTTATATGTTCAAAGTAAAAATAGTTTGGATCTGCAGATAAGTGACTATAATCAAGATTTTTGACAGCCTCGTAATGTATTAACATGGCTGATTTATCATAACTTTCTATTTGAATAATATTATCCTCTTTGAGTTGTGACTTTATTTCTAATGCCTCTTTTTTTCCATACTTTTTAAAGTTTACTAAAAGTTGTTCAAACTTAAAGTTATCTTTATCTAACTCAGACAGCCTTTTTGTAAGTTCTTCAGCCATTCTATCTACTGAGGTGGTTATCTCACTTAATGCTATAACTGTTGATACTACTCTAAAAATAGTAGACATTGATGTATTCAAAAACTCTTTACTATTCAATCTTCCTTTTATGACAGGAAGTAAGTAACTATCTAATATTTCTCTGTATGTTGTGGATTTCGGGCTTAAACTAATTTCATAGATTCTATCAATATGACTTATATGCTTGTCCGAACCATCTAGTTCATCCAGAATTATTAACTTATTTATAAGTAATTTAAGATGCTTATTTCTAAATTTATTTTCTACTAAACTTTCTATCTTACTTGAAATCATACTTCTACATTTTTTCATTATCTGACTTACACCGTAATCCATTGCACAATTACCTACTTCTTTTACAGCAAGAGTAACTCCAGATGCTGCGATGTGCTTAGCAATTAATGAGTAAGATGCTTTACTATAACTGCTTAAGCACACACTTGAGATCGACTTACCGTATCTGAAGGCATTGACAGCACCATTTTCTATTAATTCATTTCTTAAAGCTGATGTTAAAGTCAATCCATCCCATGCATTAATGAACCCTTGAATACCACAACTGAATGCGCTTATTGATAAACTTACAGCTTTTTGTTTATAGTAGTCTGACATATTGATACTTCTGGAATAAATTGATTTTACTACATAAATTACATCACTTAATCCTTCAGCAATTAGACTCATTCCTAAAGAGGCTCCAAGTAAAGTTTTAGTACAAATTATTCCGCCTAGTATTTGAAGGGCAGCGTAAAAAGCTACTTTAGATATTTTGTACCAAGGAATTGCTAATTTTTCATCAATATTTACCAGGTATTTAATTCCTCTAGCCTCATACTCCTTTAACTCATTTGTTGGAGAATACTTTTGCATAAACTTAGAACCAATTTCGCAAACACTTGTGATTCTTATGTCTTGTTCATCGAACGATGATTTTACTATCGTATTATCTTTTTCAAGTGTCTTAAAACTATCATAACTAAAAGACTTCACAAGTAAACTAAATTCAATCTGATCTTCTCTAAAGATATTAATGATCGACTTTGTATCTTCCGAGGAAAGAGCTTTTATTGACAAATTAACAGTTTCTGATGCTAACTCTTTATTAAAAATTTCATCGAATTTTATATTTATTACTTCCAAATTAATTTGTAGCTCATTTGATTTAATACAATCTAAAAAAGATGCTAAAGAAAGTTCGTTGGTCAACTTAATATTATTAAATACAGCGAATTTGTTTTCAAATAACTTATGTTTATTTGATTCATTGTGATCACTTAATAATTCACACAGCTGATTTTTATCGAATACGCTATAAGTATC
>CAYLWW010000097.1:0-3185 GCA_964387585.1 uncultured Candidatus Midichloriaceae bacterium | reverse complement strand
GATATGAACCCAATAGATTTCTCCACCAACCACCGCGAAGATGTAGCAAGGGGAGTAGAGTTTCAATCCCGCTTTAAAACCAAAAGAACGTGCGTATTTATGAAAGATCCAAGATATGAACTCATGCCAAACGGAGAGATGTATTTCTGCTGCGAGTGCTCATGCCTGTCAATGCGGATTGGTTCGTTATACGAGAATACCTACGCCGAACTTGCAGCAAAACACGAGATGCTATCAAAGCAATTCAGAAACGATCCCAATTCATTATGCTGGAACTGTTGCTTATCAGAGCCGTACTGGAAGTATCAACTATCAAACACCATGAGAAATATCAAGTATAATATAACCAATGGGAAACCCATAAAAGAAACCTGGTTGATAAAACCATTTTGGGATGTGTTGTTCGCATGAGATATCTTAACAGCAAAACAATTGGAAGGATATATTACAAATTTCAGATTGGTTTTAGTCCGTTGAGTTACATTCTCACATTCGTGGGGTTTCTAACATTTGCAAAAGTCTGGCAGTCTACATTCGAGTTTTACAACATTCCATTTATTGTTGCAATGGTTGGGTTCCCATTGGCAATGCTTATTACCGCGTTTATACTCGGCGATACAATGATAAGAAAGAATGTTCAGGCAGAGATGACAAGTCTTGTAAACACAGAAGGCAACCCAGAGTTTAAAGAAGTATGCGAGAGATTAAAACACATCGAAGAACTAATGGTGAAGAAATGACTCCATCGATTTCTGTAGTAATGCCAGTGTATCATTCTAACCCGGTGTACTTGCGGGAAGCAATTGACAGTATACTCAACCAGACATTTAAAAATTTTGAATTATTGGTTGTCTGTGATGAACCTACATATGAAGAAATACGAATCCTATCAGAATATGGAAAAAATGATGTAAGAATCTCTATGTTCTATCAACCGGCAAGACAAGGATTGATCTCTTCGTTGAATCGCGGAATAGCATTCTCTAAAGGTAAGTATATTGCTCGTATGGATGCCGATGATATAAGTTATCCATATAGGTTGCAGAAGCAATTCGATTATATGGAAGCTTACCCTGAGGTGGGAGTTTGCGGAACAGGGGTAAAACATATCACTCCTTTGAAAACCGACAATTACCATAACCCGCCTAACAACGCCGGGATTCTGGCATGTATGATGCTTGATGGCTGTCCAATGGTTCACCCATCTGTCATGATGCGAACAGAGTTTATAAAGAATATTAAAGGTCCATATCAACCCGGATTCTCATACGCAGAAGATTACTATTTGTGGATACGGTGTATGGGGGTCACAACGTTTCATAATATGGATGAGATATTATTGGTATATCGCTCTGATGGAAATAACATCTGCGCCCGGTATCATTCAAAACAACAGGAAGAATTAAAAGAACTGCGGGAACTTGCCGCATCGTATTTGGGATTCCCAAAGCAAGGAGACAAATGCAGGGCTGAATACCTGCATGAATTATTTGAGTTTAACACTACCCATCATAGACTATCGGCACGTTCATTCAACCGGATATTATCAGAAGTGTGGTATAATGATTGTCTGCTCAATGCGTACAAAGGATTGCAAACATGGTTTGATTTCTGGTCATCACCATTAAGCGAACCCATTTCATTATCGGCAGTTAGGAAAATGAAATTTTTCGGAGCGTGTTTATTACGGAAGAAACTTTGAAAGTCGGTATACAATCAACAGTGGTTGATTATAATCGGTCTGGTTTGGGTAGATATGCAACCGAATTGTTAGAGGGGTATCACACCTTGGAAAAGAAAGTTACATTGATACAGTATAAAAATAATAATGGGTGGACAAATCATTGCGGGTTTAAAGAGGTGTCTGGTAAACGATTGCCATATTATACAAACGTACCCTTACAGATTGCAGCGATGGTTAGAAAATCCAAATGTAACTTGATTCATTATCCAGTGCATTTCTCTGAAAATATCGGATCGTACCTGATAAACAACAGAGTCAAAACGGTTCTTACCATCCATGATACTGCTCCAATGTTACATGATAATGATAAAAGAATATGGTACGACCAGCCCGATATAGAAACGCAAACATTATGGCAATGGGGTTTAAGACTTGCATCTAAACGAGCGGATCATATAATAACTGTATCTGAAAACACAAAACGGGATTGTGTAAAGTATCTTGGAATACCTCCGGAAAAGATTACTGTAATACCGTGCGCCGCAAGCCCGATCTTCCATCCCAGGCCCGAAAAAGATGTGATCACATTCCTACATAATATCGGGATACAGCAACCTTATGTTTTTTACACTGGAGGGCTGTCATCCAGAAAGAATGTGGAAAGGTTGCTCGATGCATATGAAATATTGTGTGAAGAGAGATATTGGCACAACCTGTTGATAGCCGGAAACAGTCCTGATAAAACACACGCGGAATCCATCCAAAACCGATTTGGGGACCGGGTTATTTTTACCGGGCATGTACCTCCGCAAACGCTGGCATATCTTTACTGCGGGGCAGATATGTTTGTGTATCCCTCGTTATACGAAGGATTCGGTATTCCGCCACTGGAGGCAATGGCGAGTGGTACACCTACGATAACGTCCAATACATCATCGTTGCCAGAAGTAGTGGGTGATGCAGGGATAATGGTAGATCCAAACAGCACCGCCAAATTATACTGTGCCATGAAACTTGTAGCCAATAACAAGAACGTTCGGGACAAACTAAAATTCTCTGGATTGGAACGTGCGTCACACTTTAAATGGATTGATATTGCAAAACGGACTTGGGAAGTCTACGAAGATATATTTTAGTCTCCGCACCTCCATGTGCATACACTTATAATCTTTTGCATACATCTTATCTATCATGAGTGGAAAGCCCGATTACACCAGCCAGAGAGTAACCAAGCACACAGTAAGGGAGGTTCAAAAGCAAAAGAAACCAAACGAGTCTTTTGATAAATTCCTCAAGCGGAGGCTTCGGTTATGAAGTGGCAACTTCTTTTGGTGGGCCTGCTCCTTCTTGCCTGCGTAGGTAGTGTGGGGGCGGTGAGGGAGAACTTTCAGGGGTGGGGAACAAATACAATAACTGGATTATCTGGGGTTGCTATAAATTCCACATCAGGGGAAGCATCCGGAATTGCGATGCAATATGCATTTGTGCATAATGTACAACC
>CAYLWW010000096.1:0-3248 GCA_964387585.1 uncultured Candidatus Midichloriaceae bacterium | reverse complement strand
ACATAGAAGGTGTTACAAATATTAAAGGTATATGTATTCGCGCAATTTCATTATACGTACCAAATGGATTTGAGATAGCTAGCAAACGTTTCGAGTATAAAATATATTTTTTAGAAAAACTAAGAAAAAGACTAGAAGAGCTAATAAATTTAGAAGAAATTTTAATAGTAGGAGGAGATTTTAACGTAGCTCCAGAAGTTAATGATGTTTACGATTCAATTTCATTAGACGGAGAAATAGGGTTTCATATAGAAGAACGTAACGCTTTTAGAAGTATTATAAACTGTGGCTTTATAGATGCTTGGCGTTTATTAAATCCCGAATCTAAAGGCGAATTCAGCTGGTGGGATTATCGCGTTAATAGCCTAAATAAAAATTATGGGATGCGCATAGATAATATTATTATATCTCCTCAAGCTGGTGATATATTAGAAAAATCTCATATTTTTAAAGAAGTCAGATTTTGGGAAAAACCTTCGGATCATGCTCCATTACTAATCAGCTTAAAAATATGATATGATTATACTTTTTATAGACTAATTAATTAAATACTTCAGTAGAGTAAAAAATTAACTTTAAAGTTATAATTAAAAAATTACTTCTTAAATTAAGATTTATATAGTAAAACATGTAAAATCTTTTAACTTTCTTCAGCTTACTAAATTATTTTTTAAAGTGCTAAATTTATACTTACTTCTAGCTCTGGGTAACTAAACTTTAGTGATAGGCAATAATAAAAAAAGCTATATAATAAAAACTATGAGGGTTAAAAAATCGTTAGATTTAGATTATTGTAAGCAAAGCTGCTATTTAGTTTTTATCTAACTTTATTTTTATTATATATAATAGCTGTAATAGCTAATAAATTTTATTTATATATGCCTCTTAGAAATGAAGAAGTAAATAGACGCTAAAAAGGGAAGTATAAATCCATAAGTGATGAGTAACAAAGCAGATCTTCATTTATCAGAAGTATTAAAGTGAATTAATAACTTAGATATTATATAAAATAGAGAGCTAGTTACTTTCGTTTATTATAAAAAAACAACTATAGATTATAAAGCAAAGCAAGGATAACAACCATGGGTAGCATAAATGCAAATTTAACATGTTCTTTTTGTAACAAAAATAAAGAAGAAGTGAAAAAGCTTATAGCAGGAAACAATGTTTTTATCTGTAATGAGTGCATAGAACTTTGCTTTAATATAGTGCAAAATGATACAGATCTACCACATACTAAAGCAATAGAAGGCAAAATAACGAAACCTAGAGAAATCTATCAAGCTCTAGATGAATATGTAGTAGGGCAAGAACGTGCTAAAAAAATCTTAGCTGTTTCAGTTTATAACCACTATAAACGCCTCTCTAGCTTAAGTAATAATACGGACGTTGAAATAACAAAGTCAAATATATTACTTATAGGACCTACAGGATGTGGTAAAACGCTACTTGCTCAAACATTAGCGAGGTTACTTAATGTTCCATTCGCAATAGCTGATGCTACTACGTTAACAGAAGCAGGATATGTAGGAGAAGATGTTGAAAATATAATATTAAGATTAGTGCAAGCAGCAGATTTTGATATAGAAAAAGCACAACGCGGGATTATATATATAGATGAAATAGATAAAATTACAAGAAAGTCTGATAATCCCTCTATTACTCGCGATGTATCAGGAGAGGGTGTACAGCAAGCATTGCTAAAAGTAATAGAAGGCACTGTTGCTTCAGTTCCTCCTTATGGCGGTAGAAAACATCCTCAACAAGAGCTTATACAAGTGAATACCTCAAACATACTTTTTATATGTGGCGGAGCATTTGAAGGGTTAGATAAAATAATATTAGCACGTGGCAAAGAATCCAGTATTGGATTTGGAGCTAATATTAAAGATCATAATAACGTTTCTATAGGAGAACTACTATCTAAAGTAGAAACTCAAGATTTAATGAAATATGGCTTAATCCCAGAATTCGTAGGAAGATTACCAGTTGTAGCAACAATAAGCGATCTTGATGAAAAAGCACTAATAGATATACTAACAAAACCTCGTAATTCAGTTATTAAACAATACACTAAATTATTTAGTTTAGATAAAGTAGAGCTCGAAATTACAGATGAAGCTTTATCTTCCATAGCTAATCAAGCTTTAAAGCGAAAGACAGGAGCACGAGGATTAAGATCAATATTAGAAGAAATATTATTAGATATAATGTTTGAACTCCCCAATAATTCTATAAAAAAAGTAATAATAGAAAAAAGCACTGTAGAAGAAGGTGGTCCTGCTAGAATAATATGTAAAAAAAAGAAGATGAATAAACATCTTAAAATTGCTAATGGTTATCATAAGGAAGTGATATAAACCAAAATTTTCAATAGGATAAACTAATACTTTCATATATGAGAATTATAGCAGGAAAATACAAAAATAGAGTAATAAATACAAAGGTTAAAGGCAAAAATAGCACTAATATAGTAGGCTACAGACCTACAACTAGCAAAGTTAGAACAGCAATATTTAATATATTAGAAAACTCTCAAAGTTTACCAGATAATTTACTTAAAAATGCTCGTGTCATTGATATTTGCTGCGGTTGCGGTAGTTTTGGCATAGAAAGTATATCGCGTGGAGCAGAATTTGTTACTTTTATAGATAATAATATAGCAGCTTTAAATTTAGTAAAAAGCAATCTGAGTAATTTGAATATAGATAGCAATAATGTAGAAGTGATTGCTAAAGATGTATTGAAATTAACTAATCCTTCGCCTGATAATGCTAACTCCTATAACCTAGTTTATATTGATTTACCTTATAATAAAGCAGATGAAACTATAGTAGTGATAGATAATCTAATAAAAAAGAATTGGTTATCAACTAATTGTACAATAATAGCCGAGCTTCCCATTAGAGTTGAGATTGATGAGCGCTATAATAAATTAACGAATCTGGACTTACGTAAGTATGGTAATACTAAAATTATGATCTGGTGCAATTAAGAAATAAGATATAGTCATTCCAATTGATAATTATAGAATTCAAAGGCTTGATCGATAGCATATTGTAAAGAAATAGAATGATTAAATAATAATGTTTTAATTTTTTGCTTGAGGTTAGCCCAGAAAGTTTCAATGGGATTAAGGTCAGGAGAATAAGGAGGTAAGAAAAGTATCATACAACCTGGATTTTCAATGAGGTTTTTAGTTTTTTCCGATTTGTGGAAGATTGCATTATCCATAATCACAACTTGGC
>CAYLWW010000095.1:0-3295 GCA_964387585.1 uncultured Candidatus Midichloriaceae bacterium | reverse complement strand
GAATTCTCTAGTTCACATAATGGCTACTCTAGTTGCTTACTCAATGAAAAATAATAAACCTAAAGTTACCATGAATCGATCCTTAAAACATGCTTAATCCATTATTGGGGTTATTAAGTGGACGCCGATCCAAGCTTTTGCTCTCTTCTTTCAACTTAAGCCAATTATAAATAGTAGAGCAAGAAATAGCCAAAACTCCACAGGTAGAGATCTTACTACTTCCTGCTTTTATGAATCTTAGGACTTTTTTTACGTAAATCTAATGAATATAACATCCCTTATTTATATCAATTATCCATATCAATTTTAACTGGAATGGCTGTATATATTAAGGAAAAAAATCCTTTGGCAATTTATTCTAAATCACGGACGACTAACCTTGAATACTTTATTTTTAATCCTAACCACTTCTTAGTGGGAGTGAACAATAGCAAAAATCAAAAATGAATTGTAACATCTAGTTGAGTATAATGCCAATCGCAATCAAATTAGGTATTAGAGGTATGAAGTTGTGCTAATAGATGTAAGGAAAACTTACCAAAAAAGCAAAAAATAGAGATATTTTAAGAATATATAAGTACTGATTAACTACCATGTATTTTTATAACTAATATATTTATAAAAATTAATACAATAGGTTAAGTGATTGAATATATTTTTTCTACCTTGAGTTGAGTTAAAAAGTAATGAAAAATCAATGTATTAAGCTTTTATTTCATAATTTCTTAAGCATTTTAATTATATATATTATATATAACATTATTTTAAGCTTATAAAGCTTGCTAGTATCTTTTTTATTCACTAGAATGAGGTGATTTTACTCATTTCTTTAAGTTGTAAATGTTAGTGACAAATGCGCTTATAACTAGTATAATTGAAAATATTAGGTTCAAAACTCCTTATATATTAAATACTTTTCTATTATTGTAATATAAACTTAAAATTTCTAAGTATATTTATGTTTAGTGATTTTAATCATAAATTTATAAAGCTAAGAACTAAGAAAAGGATGAAAATAAAGTTAAATCCTAAGCAAAGTAAAATATTAATTATTAAAAAAAAATTATTATGTTATCAAAAAAAAATACTGTAACTAGAGAGCATCTAGCTAAATCAATTAATAAAGCTACAGTTATTAAATTATCTGATGCTTATTCATGTGTAGACAAAATTATTAATAGTATGGTAAAAGCTTTGGTTGCTAAACAGGTGGTAAAGATAAGGTTATTTGGTTCTTTAAGGATTAGGCATAAAAATGCTAGGATAGGTCGTAATCCTAAAACTAAGGTTGAGACTATGATTCAACAACGAGATGTAGTGCAGTTTAGAATAGCCCCAACTTTAAAGAAGAAAATTAATGATAATATAGTTTTAATCTCAGCAAGTAAAAATTCTACTAAATACTAAACAAGGTTTTTTTAAAAATATAAAAAATCTATTGTTAAATGAACAAAAAATTAAGCGAAATAACCCTAGTTGATAGTCATTGTCACCTTGATTTTTCTGAATTAGAAAAAAATATTGATCATATTCTTAATGAAGCTGATTTAGCTGGAGTTGGGTTTATGCAAACTATTTGCACTAGGGTTTCAGATTTTAATAAAATCTTAAATATCTCTAAAAGGGATAAAAGAATATTTTGTTCTATAGGCTTGCATCCTTTACATGTAGAAGAGGAAGAGACTATAATAGCTGATAAGATAGTTGAATTATCAAAACATCAGAAAGTTATCGGGATTGGAGAAACTGGTTTAGATTTCTTTTATGAAAAAAAAGCTCGTAATATAGAGTTACAAAAACTTAGCTTTATTGAACATATAAAAGCTGCCCAAGAAACTGGTTTACCCATAATTGTCCATACTCGTAATGCAGATGAAGATACTGTACAAATATTACATGAGCAATATAAAATAAAGCCTTTTAAAGGTGTCATACACTGCTTTACTGCTAGTGAGTGGTTAGCAAAGGAATGCATAAAATTGGGTATGTATATTTCCGCTTCTGGGATCATCACTTTTAAAAGCGCTAAAAATATCTTAGATATATTTGCTAAAATTGGGTTAGAGAATATATTAATTGAGACTGATTCCCCTTATCTGGCACCTATTCCACATCGCGGTAAAACTAACATGCCGTCTTACGTAACATACGTAGCACAAAAATTATCAGAAGCTTATTCAATGCCTTACAATGATATTGCCTTAATTACTACAAATAATTTTTTCCGTTTGTTTGAAAAGGCAAAATCATAAAGTAAAATACAATGAGAAATCATTTCCTTTTTGTATTGCTCAACTCTTTTTCTATCTTACATAAATATTATGATATAATTCTGGCCTAACCTTTGCTTAGAAAGGTAGGGGAGTTGCATATTCATATGATTTAAGAATAAAAGTGATGAAGTATATAGAAAGTCCAAGAAAGAGAGTAGAAGAAGCAAGTAAGGTGTTTAATATTAGTAGGAAAGTAATTTTTGATTGGAAATTGCTCAAGAAAAGCACAGGGGTGATAAAAGCAAAGACTGGCTATCAAAAAGGTCCAGATAAGAAGATCAAAGATATAGATGAATTTAAAAAATTCTTAGAAGCAAATTGTGATAAATTAAGTAAAGAATTAGCTAGCCTTTGGCTAGAGAAGGTTTCTAATATGACGATATGGCCCCTAGTCAGGAGGCTTGGTTACACATATAAAAAAAGCCTATCTTCATCCCAAAAGAGACGATGGATTATTGATGAATCTGGCATTGAAGATCACATGCTTGCCTTTCATATGATTGGAGCTTGAAAGGTAGAAGATGTATGGAAAAAAGCTTATCAACATAAGTTTAGAATAAGTATGATTGTAGATAAAGCTATTATAGCACCTTTGCAAAATAAAGATGTTTTTTAAGCAATGAGATAAGGAAAAAGTTAAATGATTTTGAGATATTTTTTGATGCTTTTTACTTTACATTACAAAAAATCACTAACTATAGCTAAAACAGCATAAAAAAGTCACGTTATATGTTAAAGTAGCCTATAACATATATAGTAATGAAGACATAAGATGACATATTCAATTCAGTTCAGAAAGAAGGTATTAAAATTAGAAGAAGCTGGTGATTCGTTTCTAAAGTTGTCGCAACGATTTAAAATATCAACGACAACAATTAGTAGATGGAAGAAGCAAATAACGCCTAACAAGCACAGGAATAAAAAGCCAGTAAAAATAGACTATGAAGCTCTAAAAAGAGATATACAGGAGTATCCTGATTCTTACAGTTATGAAAGGGGGTTAAGGCTTGGAGTAAGCGCAT
>CAYLWW010000094.1:0-3479 GCA_964387585.1 uncultured Candidatus Midichloriaceae bacterium | reverse complement strand
GTCATGGCCCTGTTAGTGGATCGGGCGCGAGATACCGCAAGAAGAACTACCAGAATGCAGTAGTGGATATCCAGTATCTTTCCGGATTGTTCCAGAATCCTCAAAGGGGGGCTGGCAAATCCTCTCAAAAGAAAGGCTCTGCATTGCCAGTCAGATTATTAACCGGGCAACTTCGGGCATCTGCAAAGTACTGGCCTAAAAAGGGGAAGAATTAATGGCGAGCAAAAAGATATTGCCAAAAGATGATTTAAGTTTGTTGGCGCATTCAAAAGTGGGGGATTGGGTAGGAACAAGGTATGGCGAGGCCCACGTAACGGCATTAATGAAATCGCGGGCCGTATTTGCATTGAAACATTGGGACGATGGGGGATAGGCAAATATTAATACACAACTCTGCATAATCTTTATACATGTCAGATATCATTATTCCATCGCAGGAACTGGATTGGAGAAAAGATACCAGCATCCCATTACACTCCGCCATTGGGATCTCGCAAAAAGAATCGGATTCCCTCTATTTTGAATACAAAGAAAACATCCTGCCGAAATGCAAAACACGGGCCGATGCGTTACGAGCAATTATCGATCATCCAAAATGGAACATCTCCGAAAAGGTATGGGTTGCATACAACATGGAAACTCTTATCAGAAAAGATACGGTGTTTTCGACAGCGAAGAAGTTCATTAAAGAGCAGTTGGGCGGATCGTAAATGCACTACGAATCAGACAATACCAACTATCCCAACCCTCGCAACATTTTTGAGGCAATCGCCCTCTGGTGGCGTAATCTTTGGGATGAAGAATATCAAGAATCAAAGAGGCGGTATGAGCGCCTTCATTCCCACGACAATTGTAAGCTCAGCAAATCAGAAAAGGCCAAACAGTTCAAAGCAATGAAAGCAACTGCAAAACAGGTAAAAGGAAGCGCAAGAGGGAAATAAAAGGGACTACTCCCTGTAACCAAAATTGGCCCCGAAACAAGCCCTCCTTTTAATATTCTCCGTCAGTACAACATCATTGTCGCCGACCATGACGCGGTCACCAATCGACCCGTGGCAGAGTTGTTTTAGTTTTCGTTTCCCCCCGGGAATGTTCTCGCCTTCCGGGATTCCGAGATCGCGGTGCAGCTGTCCCTTGTGCAGATTGTTAAATGGTGATAATTGTTTTGCCATACAAGAAGAATGTACACAGGGGGTGATAAAGATAATGCTTATAAGCAAATATAACAATACATAATTTATATGGTGGCAACCAAGAATAACGGGAACCTACCCAAAGCTCTTGTTTCAAAATTTGGGTATGCATATATTCGGGAACTGGCATCAAAAGCCCAGAAAGAACGGCAGAAGGTTGTGAGCCGGCAATGAAAATAAAATCGTGGTTTCTTGCAGGGTGCATATTAGTTCTATTGTGCTCCCCTGCACTGGCCGATACAAATACAACCTCAAATATTACTCGCATATCCCAGATGTCCTGCGTGGCTCTCAATGACACCGTGGATATATCCGGGGTTACCGGGTGGGCAACCCAGCTCGCATGGTACGGGCAATACCCGTGGAGATATGCAGAGAATTATTCTCCTTCATACACTATATCATTACCTTCGGTAAGGCAACAGGGGAAATTTTATATTGACCCAGAGATCTTCGGAACAAGGTTGGGTATGTGGTACCAATACGCCGATCAACTCGGGGGTATCGTAGAGGGGAATGCAAATTTAAGGGCATTTGATGTCGAGAAAACATGTATTGTGCACAATGTAAGTATTGTAAAAACCCCGGAAAGACCGAATGAGACACAGGAAGTACAGGAACCCGTTTTGCCTGTTAAGAAGATTGAGCAGGACATTCTTTTGGCAAACGATAACAACCTTGCACTTTCAGTAACAGACGATACTCAGATGTGGGCATTTGGATATGGTCCGGGATTAAATCACATCTATGGTTACGGGGTCAATGCAACGCAACTTAATAAAACAACAATGGTAATGTATGAATCAGATTTACAGAATTGGCAACCGGGCACCTACAAACTGATGATGATTCACCCAGACGTCTTGGGAAAATACGAAGTTGGGTATGATGCGAGCACCGATCAGATCATGCCCGCATGGAGGAATATCGATCCTATAAACATTACGTTGATGCAGCCAATGGATGTAATGAATGCCTTGTCGCATCTTATCAACACATCGACCGGAAACCCGTATGAAGTCCTCACGATGTCCTTGCAGGAGCCGGATGTAACGATTAATCAGGTCCAGTATGTAAATCCCAACAACCTCTCATATATCGCGGTGAGGGGTTATACGAACGAACTTCCGGGAACGACTATCACTTTACAAGTCGATGCCGATAACCAACTTGGAATAAGCACATTATTCCCCCCGGTAACAGTTACCGCAGGAAATGAATCAATCAATACTATGAGAACATATAACGGGACTATTCGCGTTAACCTTAACAAGACATACCCTGGGCCCCACACCATTACGGCGACACTTCCAAACGGCAAACAGACCGTAGTGACGTTTTACAATCATCAGATGCCAAAAGACATGTATGTCCCCCCCGCATACGTGGAATATATCGGAAACTGGTCTACGGTGCAGTCAGTACCGATTATAATCACAAAATACGTCTATGTGAATCAGACGGTTTATGTAAATGCGACACCGACAGAAAACCGGGCATATTATGCTCAGCCCGTGGATGCATCAACGGGGTTGGCAGTTGGGACGCCATACCCAATCCCGGCACAACCAACAACTAATGTATCTGTTGTTGGTACAGTAGTTACCGAGCCCGGTACAACGGCATCCGCAGAACCGGTTGCGTCTGGCACTATTACAGTAGGGTTGCCTGCATGGATCGCATTGACCGGGTTGTTTGGAGGGTTGTTCGCATGGAAAAGACGCCATTAACCCATGAACAGATCCAAGCAGAATATGACCGTGTCGAAAAAGAGTATGCCGATCTCTTGTATAAGAGTAACCGGTTTGCCGTATGGCTTGCGCGATTCTTGTTCCGGCTGTGGAAGAAACGATATCGGGTAGTTGTGCAAAAAATATAATATCTTAAACAGCAATTCCTTTTTTATGACTGTTAAACGTGCAGCAACCCGCGAGGGAGTATCTGGACATATTGTAACCGTGGATAAAAGCGAACGATTTGTACCAAATCATTACCCCGGAAAAGATCCCAGAACGGTGGCAAAGAAACGGGGTCGTTGATGCGGATCCCAAAACTAGATCCAAGGCTTGAAAAAATGGCAAAAGAAGAACACAAAGAGCATCCGTGGACCACAATTTCACAATCGCGTCAGATTGCCCTTGACCATGACAAAAAGCATAAAACCCGCTGAAGAAAAGTAAGTTTATGATCTGGGTGAGAGAAAACCCCTGTCTTTAGGCAGGGGATGAATCTCCCCTTTCCAATCCTATTTTCGAAAGACTTTTTAAGCAACGCTGCGATAAATAT
>CAYLWW010000093.1:0-3517 GCA_964387585.1 uncultured Candidatus Midichloriaceae bacterium | reverse complement strand
ATGATATGCAAAAGATAATAAAAGATTCGGGTTACACTTTGCTTTACCTGCCTCCTTATTCGCTCCTATTTAAATCCCATAGAGAAAAAATGGGCTCAAGCTAAACATATTAGACGTACTAAAAATTGCTCCATTGATGAAATCTTTAATACCTACCTACCATGACTTTTTTTATACTGCTTTAGCTATACATATAAAAGGGCATGAAAAGCCTCCCAATTCCATTATTGAAAAAGATTTTACTCAGAAAACGATCTATCGTTGAAACTGTGTTCTCCGTACTGAAGGCCAGATTCGATCTAGAACACACAAGGCACCGCTCCATTTGGGGAACTCCCCCCTCCTATATTACCTAGCTGTAATCGCTTCTTATTGCATCAAAACCTCAAAACCTTTTATCTCTTATTTATTTCTAATCCTGAACTGAGGTTCTGTGGTCTCATAAAAATGCGAGCCTGATTATGGGGATGGGGATTAGTTTAACTTAAATTTTTGTACATTAATAACCTAATCATCAATTAAAGGGAAATTCAAGACAAGAATGCAAGTATTTCCTTAACACTTTTATTTGGTTCGTTTTTAAAAGCTAGCTGCTTTTTAAGCTAATATCTTTCAGAGAATAAAAAATCAGAGTAAATGCGAAATTCGAAAATAAAATTTAAAAATTCTTTGACTCAATCTGAAGTTAATTGTATAATTGTGTTATTAGTAGTAATAAATTTGTTTATTCTGCCTTTTTAAAGCTTTCAATAAAATCGTTGTTATTTATATGTCAACAACTTTTAATCCTTCTATTTTAAGTGGCATTCTTGTACTCCGCTGATTGCGGAGCATTATTATTTATTTTTCAATTTTTTCTATTTTATTAAAGCACTTCTCTCTTTGAAGAGATGCTAACACACCTTTTATTTTTAGGATAAATCATGTCTAATTCTAAAATTATGATGTGGTGCGCATGGTTAATTGCATCCATATTTTATGCTTATCAATATATTTTAAGAGTTATGCCCAACATTATGCTAAATGATATAATGCATCAATTTAGTATAGATGCTGCAATTTTTGGCCAATTCTCTGGAGCTTATTATCTTGGGTATTGTTTAATGCACTTACCAATTGGAGTTATGCTAGATCGATATGGCCCAAGAAAAATCATGAGTATATCTATATTGCTTACGGTAATGGGATTACTTCCAATTATTTTTGTGAAACACTGGGCATATCTTATAATAGGTAGATTTTTAGTTGGAGCAGGATCTTCTGCTGCAATTTTAGGGATATTTAAAATAATACGCATGGCGTTTAATGAACGATATTTCACTAGAATGCTTAGCTTCTCTGTGACAATAGGATTAATTGGGGCAATTTATGGAGGAACACCAGTTGCTTACTTATGCGAAACTTATGGCCACCAAGCTGTAGTTAAAATTCTAGCAGCGCTTGGATTAATGCTTGCATTTACTACATACGTTCTTGCTCCTGATGCGATTACCGAGCATAAAACTACAGTAATATCAGATTTAAAAGCTGTTTTAACTAATACAAAGGTAATATTAGTATGTTGCTTAGCAGGATTTATGGTAGGACCATTAGAAGGATTTGCAGATGCATGGGGGTCTGAATTTTTAAAACGAATTTACGGATTTGATAGTAGAACAGCTAATTACTTAATTTCGATGATTTATATTGGAATGTGCTTTGCACCGGTTTTAAGCAGCATAGCAGAAAAAAGTGGGCGTTATACTGAAACCATAGCTGGTGCTGGCATCTTTATGTTAATAGCTTTTGTAATTTTGATTGCAGCTCAATTTAATATACAAAGCATGGCTATTTGCTTTTTTATTGTAGGAGTATGCTGCGCTTATCAGATTTTAGCTATATATAAAGCTTCTACTTATGTACCTGAAAATATTTCTGGCTTAACAACTGCCATAGCTAACATGATTATTATGAGCTTCGGTTACGTCTTTCATAGTAGTATTGGTATGCTTATAAAAGTATATAGCTTTCAAGGGGAAAGTATTTCCTTTATTTATGGAATAAGTTTTGTGCCAATAATGTTGTTTATTGGGGTAACTGGATTTTTTATAATTTCTTATAAAGAAAATATAAATATTTCAAAGTTATAGTTTATAATAAATTAATTAATTGATTCTATAGCTTAATTTTTCTTTTCCTCCTCCGTCTTCGGACGGAGATTTAATAAAATTATAATTCTACTAGCTTACTCGCTTCTATTTGAACCCGCCTAAGCCAATCTTAATTACTATAAGGCCATAATTATGTATCAGTGCTATGTTGATTAGGTCTAAATTATCTGATCATTACTTTTGTTTTTGTGCGATAAAATTTTAAATCTTGCTTTTTCTATAGCTATTAATGTTTTGTATTTCATAACATATATATTTTACTCTTTACTTAATTTTATACGGCTTTTATACTAACATAATATCATAATTATTAATCTACTAAAATTATATCAATCAATAGTAAATCAGTATATTAGTAAATAAAACAAGTTAAGTTTTTATTTACATTAAAATAATAAATAATCTCTCAATTATATTGAATTTTCTTGAAATGCTTAAAAGCAAAAATACTTCAATAAGCACTGAAAAGTTATTAAATTTGCTAAATAATACGCAAAAATTATTTATTGAAGTAGAAGATACTCAAAAAAATCTAAATAAGGAATTAATAAAAAACAAAAGTACTATAATAAAAGTACTAAAGTATTTAGCTATTAACATAAATAAGCCTGAAAAAACTTCTTTATTATTGAGATTTTTGCTTAGACTTTTATGCATAGATTTGAGTAATATTAGAAAAAAAATTAAAACTTTAAAGGGGCAAGAAAAGTTATCTAAAAAAGATAAGGGTTTGGTAATTAAGTTAGTTATTATTGAAATGCATAAAAAGTTCATTAGTTATAAGTGTAATATTGCTGCAGAAAAAGAATATTTAACTATTATTAAAAAATTAACTACTATTGAAGAAATAGATATTAATTTTAAAAATAAAATAAATAATCAACAAAAAATAGATAAGAAATTTAGCATTAGTTTTGAGAATGAACTTAAAAAATACTTTTAATCATTCTTCTGATATATGGCACTATTAATAAAATAATTCTGAGCTTTATCGCTCTTGCTAAGTTACAACAGATTTATCGAGTTGATACAGAGATTGCTGATACCTCTTAGTTTCTTTTTACATATGTTATCTGGTGAACATACTTGCATTTACTTCATTGATTCAACAACAATTCCAGTATGTCACAATAAACAGCAATATAGGAACAAAGTGTTCGAGAATTTAGCTGCTTCTGGTAAAACATCAATGGGTTATTTTCATGGTTTTAAGTTGCATGTGGTAATAATGAAAAAGGTGAATTTATAGCCTTACAGATTACTAAAGGTAATGTTGATGATCGAGTGCCGGTGCCAAATTTGACTGACAAGCTAATAACCCCAATAATGGATTAAGCATGTTTTAAGGATCGATTCATGGTAACTTT
>CAYLWW010000092.1:0-4058 GCA_964387585.1 uncultured Candidatus Midichloriaceae bacterium | reverse complement strand
ACATCCCTTATTTATATCAATTATCCATATTAATGTCAACTGGAATGACTATAGTAATTCAGTGCTGTTATTATCATGAAGCAAATCTTGCGAGCTATTTTGAGTGTAATATTCATAATCGTTTGAAATACTACTATCAGTAGTATTATTGGCATCAAGATTTCTGGTACTGTTAGTATTGGTACTGTTAGTATTTGACTTATCGCAAGAAAATTGCCACGCTCGTGCTACATAATGTAACATAGGGTCATTTAGAAGCATTGAAGTAAAGCACTGCCCCATAACATAGGTAATTGCTGCAAAAATAACGGAGTAACATATGTTATCGCTATGCGTAGCAGGACCTCTTACTTCATACCTACCATATGAATCGTAACCTGTACGAGTTTCACCTCCATAATTCATGTTAGGACAACAAGCTCTTCCTATTTTATAACCTATATAACCAGTTAATGCCCCTACTGGATGAAACACTAATTTAGGCCAAAGCCAGCTCCATGAAGAACAAAACATAATTGCTACCTTATTTTAAGTTTAGTTTAATAGTAAGCCTTAAGTCTAATTATAAAAAAAATTTAAAACAACTATTTATTTTTTATTTCCCTGTATAGAAAGTAAAAATTTAGAGCACTCATTATCTTTAGTTATTAATTCGTTAAATCTACCCTGATCTAATACCTTACCTGCATCAAGAACTATTACATTATCTACATTCATTAAAGTTGATAATCTATGAGCTATCACTATAATGGTTTTGTCGGCCATAGTGTTTTTTATGGATTGAAATATCTTTTGTTCATTATCTATATCAAGAGCTGAAGTTGCTTCATCAAGAAGTATTATAGGAGAATTTTTTAGTATTGCTCTTGCTATAGCCAGGCGTTGTTTTTGTCCTCCTGATAATCTTGCTCCTTTTTGACCAACAAAAGTATCAAAGCCTTGAGGTAAATTTTCAATAAATTCTAAGGCTTCTGCAGCTTTTGCCGCTTCTCTAACTTCTTCAAAATTAGCTTCAGGCCTGCTATATGCTATATTAGCTATTATAGAATCAGAGAATATAAATGGATTTTGGCTTATATAAGCAAATTGACTACGTAAAGTATCAATCCTGAGATCAAGTATATTATGATTGTTTATGGTAATATAGCCATTTTTAACTTCATAAAAACGTAATAATAATTCAAATATAGTGCTTTTGCCAGCACCAGATTTCCCTAGTATGGCAACATTTTGCCCTAACTTTATATCAATATTGATGTTACTTAGTGCTGGATTATTTGATTGAGAGGGGTAATAAAAAGTTACATTGTTAAATTTTATTAGAGTCCTATTTTCTATAGCATCATTAGTTTTAAAAATGGAGTTTTCAGTATTAATAAATTTTAGTTCTACTGCAATATCAGCTTTATTTTTTATTTCTACTTCTGTTTTTAAAAAATCACTTACTCTTACACCTATTTCTCCTACTTTTTGTAAATTGCTAAAAGCTTCTACTATAGCTCCTGTAGATGAAGCGCATAACATAGATAAAAATACAAAACTAAAAAGATTGCCAGGAGATAGCTCTCCGCTTAAAACCTGTTTTCCTCCGACCCATAGTACTAATGAAATAACACTAAAAGCTAATAAAATGACAAAAGCAGTAAAAATTGCCCTATGCGAAATATAATTTACGGAGGAATTTAATTCTTGATTAATTTTAGCACTTAGTTTATTCAGCTCTAACTCTTCCCTTACATAAGCTTGAATGGTTTTAATACTATTAATAGTTTCTTCACAAATTGATGATAATTCTGACGCATTTTCCTGAATTTTTTGCCCCAATTTTCGTGTACGCTTACCTAACATTATTACAGGAAATAAAGCTATTGGAATAGCTATAATAATCAATAAAGTAAGCTTATAATTTGTGATGAATAGCATTGTTATTCCGCCTGCTAACATTACTAAATTACGCATTGCTATAGATAGACTGCTATTAATAACATTTTGTAATAAAGCGATGTCAGTAACAAAAAGAGACAAAACTTTTCCTACATTAGATAGTTCAAAGAAACTAGCTGATAATTCTAATATTTTCTTATATATGGATAAACGAATATCTGCACTAATTTTTTGACTAATGCGGAAAGTAAAGAATACTCTAGCAGCAGTTGCTATGCTTAGGGTTAGCACTAATAGCATGATGTAAATTAGTGGAGAAGCTAGTCTGCTTGAGCTATCTGGGGTTAATCCAATATCTATGATATTACGTATACATTGACTCATCAATAATACAGAAGATGAGCTAAGCAGTAATGCTACCACCATAAACACAAATTCTTTAGCATGTGGCTTTAAATAAATATATAAATAATTTGTGCCTATTTTTAGATTGACTTTTTTTCTTTTCACTAGATTAAGTTAACTATATTATATTTATAACAATAAATGGATTTTATATTTTTTTATATTAAGATTCTTATGGAAAAAACTTATAAGCTTTGATATGATCAATCATGCTCTTGTTTATTCTTAATTTCATTCGTAATAATTGTTATGACTAATAGTGATCATAAAGTCAAAATCCTAATTTAAAATTAAAAACTTTGATAAAGTAAAAAATTACTTATACTTTAATAGAAACACTCGAACGAAAAAAGTAAAAATTAATATGGAAATAACTAAAAAGGATGTGCTAAAAATAAGTAATTTAGCATGTATTAAATTAAGTGAAGAAGAAATAGATTTATACCTTAACGAATTAAATGCCATAATAGGTTGGGTAGAGGAGTTAAAATTCGTCAATACTTTAGACATTGATCCTATGTATAATGTGTTAACCTCCGTTCCAGAGCTTTATCCAAATTTAGCTATAAAATCTAATAGCATTGATAATGAAGAATTGTATAGGCAATTTTGGTATAGCTTGCCTATGAGAAAAGATATTGCAGTTAATGAAGATTTAAGAGAAAAAGCATTATCTAATGCTCCTTTGGCAAAGTATAATCATTTTGTTGTACCCAAATTTATATAATAAAGGCATTAAAGTATGGTTGCTTTAGAAACTCCAGAAGTAAATAAAAATTGGTTAGCTCCGAAATTTAACTTATTAGGAATAAATGGTGAATATTACACCTTAGATAAAGTAAAAAAAGATAAAGGTTTAGTTATCGCTTTTATCTGTAATCATTGTCCTTATGTTAAAGCAATAGCATCAAAAATAGCACGAGATGCTACTGCTTTGCAAGATATGGGGGTAGGTTTTATAGCAATTAATCCTAATGATGCAGGGTCTTATCCCGAAGACTCTTATGATAATATGCAGTTATTTGCTCAAATGCATAGTTTTAACTTTCCTTATTTAGTTGATGATACTCAGGAAATAGCTAAAGCATATGGAGCAGTCTGTACTCCAGATTTTTTTGGATTTAATAATAAATTGGAATTGCAATATCGAGGTAGATTAGATTCAGCTCGTAAAGATAATGTGCCTAATGCTGAAAGAGAGTTATTGCAGGCTATGACAGAAGTAGCTAATAGTGGTGGATTTACCGGTCAACAGTTACCTAGTATAGGATGTTCGATAAAATGGAAGGTCTAATATATCCCTTTGATAAATAAATAATTTACTGCTTTACTCATAGTTGATATAGGAGTGCTAGGTTATTTTATATCATATCTTAGGTTAGTAATTATAATAGATATCTTGCATAACTTCACTCAAAATCATGAATTTTAAGTCTGGGAAATTTGGTGATAGGATAGGGAAAACTATTCATCAGATATCGTCATGAATAAAACCAATAGCAGTAGCCATAGAAGACCCAATGTAATAGGTGCCTTCTGCAAGAAATTGAGTAGTATCAATGAAGTCTAATATTGTATGTTTTACACCATAATAATAAATATTTTTAAATATTATAATATAGTCATTCCAGTTGAGATTAATATGGATAATTGATATAAATAAGGGATGTTATATTCATTAGATTTACGTAAAAAAGTCCTAAAATTTATAGAAGCAGGAGGCAGTAAGAGCTCTCATTGTCGAGTTTTCCCTATTTCTTGGTCTACTA
>CAYLWW010000091.1:0-4421 GCA_964387585.1 uncultured Candidatus Midichloriaceae bacterium | reverse complement strand
AGTGGTCGAGTATGGCCACATGCACCCGCTCCATCACCGGGTCTATGTGTTGCCACACTGCCCCGTCCCAGATCAGCACGTAGCAGTGGCGATAGCCCGGACGCAGGAAGCGGGACCACCAGAAATCCACGATGGCTTCACAGCAAACCACGTAGTACTTGCGCCACGGTTCAGCGGAATACACGCCACGGCTCGCGCTTGGGGATGATGGTCGTGGCCGGCCCACCGGCAGGCTTCACCAGCGCACGGCCTTCACCGCCGCCCAGGTGGCCGTATTCGACGGCCTCGCAGATGTGCGAAAACTGATTTTTGTCGGGCTTGTCGTGGTAGCGCTCCGAACCCACCACTTCCACGCGCTTGAACCTGTACCCGCCCGCGAAGCCCTTGCGAGCTGTTTTCATGTCCGGGTGGATCATGAACCCAGGCTCGCCGTCGATGATCCTACCCATGGGCACAGCCACAGCTTCGCGGCGGATGGTGGGGTCGTTGGTGTGCGCCGGATGCGCGATGATGCCCGCAGCCATCAGCATCTTGAACGGGGTCGATTCATCGGCCTGGCTTTCCTGGTTGCCTGCCGGATCGCCCGTGATGGCCTGCATGGTGAATCCCGGGACCTTCTCCGCGATGAACCCGGACAGCAGGCGGCCGAAGCGCTCCGCTCCCATGTGCTCGGTCACGACCTCATGACGCCAGCGCCATGCGCCCATGACGGACTTCTGCCCGATGGCTGCTGCAGGTGTGAGTCCGAAATCAATGCCGATATACAGCGGCAGGCGTGGGTTCAACTCGAACAGCTGGCAGTGCAGATTGTCCCGGTACTCCGGGAACACGGGCTTGCCATCCTGCACGAACCCATACTCGCCATCGACGTATACCTTGATCCACTCGGATGTCTTGCCCGCCATGATGTTCTGGTAGTAGCCGGGCGGCAGGTTGTCCAGGTTCTCGGCCTGCTCGCTGCGCCCTGACGGCTGCTTGTACAGCGACCACCCGCTGGGCCGTTCTTCCTCGAACAGCCGATACCACCAGTGATCCGTGTCCGGTGGGTTCGTGTCCATCAGCAGCCCGAACCACGTAGCCCCGCCGTCCTTTTTGGCTGGATAGCGGCCCACGCGGCCCGTGGCTGCATCCACGAGTGCCTTTGGGAACTCCCGCGCCTCGTTGAACCACGCCCCTGTCACTTCCATCGACAGCAGTTTCTTCACGTCGCCGGGGCGGTCCACAGCGCGAAACATCACCTCGGCCTCGACGCCCTTCATGCGCAGGGTGTGCGTCATGTCCTGGTGGTTGAATCGGCCGTATATGTCCTGATTCCACCAGTCCAGCCAGGTCTTGACGGTGGTATCCATCAGCTCGCGGTAGGTATTACGAGCGATCACCCACCGAGTGCGGCGGATGCCGTCACGTCCGGGCTTCTGCAGCGTTGCGCGCCTGATGATCTCCTGCGCACAGCCGGCGCTCTTGCCTGACCCGATGGGCCCCATGATGCCGCGCACAAAACTGTCGTCCTCCATGAACCGCGCCACGGTTGGCGTGATGGAGAACTCGGGGCGGTTACTCACTGGCGCAGGATGAACACGGGCGCATCTGGCAGGCGTTCACCATCCGGTCCGGTATGCTCGACACGCCCCAGCTTCGGGGCTGCGAACTCGGCTAGCTTCGCCAGCAGGTCGAGTGCCTTTCCGGGGTCTGGTGGGTTATTCTCGGTGCCATCGCCTTCAGCCACCAGCGTGAGCCAGCGACCGACGTTGCCCGCGTTCGACTCAAGCAACAGGCGCACAGTCTCGCGGAACTCCTGGTTGACCTTGTTCGGCACGCCCTTGCGCGATCCGCCACCCGTCTTTTTGCCCTTTGCCATGGCAGTATTTCTCAGTGTGCGATCAGGCTACGGCCTCGACCTTGCGCTGCCTGCCTCGTGGCTTCCTCTCGGGCTCCGTGGGGGCCTGTTGCTCCGCCTCGGCCTTGGGGGGCTCCTCGGGCTCGATCTCGCCCCCAAGGTAGTCCTGCTCCGGTTCCTGCCCGATGTACTCGGCCAGTGTCGGGCCCATGCCGCATTCCCGCATGACGTGGAACGGCATCGGGAACTTGGCGTCCATCAGGCTGATGTTCAGCGAGAAGGCTGCGCGGGGATGGACTAGCCGGGCATCGAGCCTGCCGTCAACTTCCTGGGCACCGGCATCGCGCTTGTTCAGGCGCACGGCGGTATCGACCTCGATCATGCGCGACCATGCCTGCACCAGCAGCTTGACGCCCTGATCCCATTGCTGGGCGGCCTCCATGGCTGCGATGCCTGCGAGGGCGATCTGTTCACGGGCCTGTCGTTTTCGTTCCACGGCTAACCTCTTGCGAGTTTTCTCGCATGTCATGCAGTACGTTGCCAGCCCGTCCCAGTGGTGGGAGCAGAGGAAGAACTGGTCGAGGGTCTTTTCCTGCTCGCAGTCGGGGCAGCGCTTGTGCGTTTGGCCGGCCTTGCCACGGAAGCGGATGGGCTCGTTCATGCTGGCTCCGCCACGTAGACCTTCACGCAGCCACCCCGCACCGTGTCGTCCATCAGCTCGAACGAGATGCGGAACCGGCTGTCGTCGATCCCCAGTGCGTCGGACAGGCCATCCAGCCCTGCCTTGCAGCTGGCCAGCAAGTTGTCGGCGTCGCGGATCTTGCGGTCGGGTGGGTAGAACTCCAGGCGCACGTCTAGCTTCTGGCCGTCCGTCAGTTTGGCCTTCATGCCCATGCCCAGCGCCACATACGCCCATTCACAGCGCTGCAGGCGCTTGGCGTCGGACTTCAGGCGCCAGTGTTTGCGGTTGTTCGGTGACAACACGCTGGCAGGCCACGATGCGAGCAGCGGCCGAGTCACTTGCACCCCGCGCAGATGAACGGCTTCCCCGGCTGGCATGTGCCGCCAGCTACCGGCCTCGGCTTCCAGCATTTGGTGCATGTGCGACTCATGCGGGTGCCCTGCCCGCCAACGTGTACGCGCTTGTGCATCGGGCTAGACGCCATCGCCGTTCTCGTGGAAGGCGTCGGACGCCATCTGCACCCGGACCAACGGCTCCCCGTAGACCTTGGCGAACGCCTGCCCCATGGTCTGGTTCTTGGCCACAACACGGTCCGCTGCGCTGTTGCGCAGGATCAGCGCCCGAGCCCTGTCGCGGCGAACATCGAACGTCGTGACCCCCTGCGTCACGTCCTCGCCATAGATCTCGTCGAGGTACAGGGCGAAGTTGATTTCCGCCAGGTCCTGCTTGGTCGTGCGCCTCATGCTTGCCTCGCTGCCAAATTTCCGATGTCACCGAATCGCTGGGGGCCCGATGACTTCGACCGCTCCCGCGTGTCGATTTCCTCGCGCTTGAGCATGGTTTCGTATGCGGGCATGGACTCTCCCGGGAATGGCTGGCGGAATCCGATTCGCTCGGCCCGCTTGATCAGCTGATCCCTGTCGCCCTCGTCAGCGATGAACGACTTTCGGCCGGCCACGAAGGACGTTCCCCGTGGAACATCCTTCAACGCGAAAAGGCCCTGCCATCCATTGGCCACCGACTGCGTGACTACAGCGGCCTGGTCTTTACCGAATGCCGCAAGCTTCTTGGCTGCCTCCGGGAGGCTCGCAGGCTTCAGAGGCTTGCCGATGGATCGGCGGTAGGCGGCGAAGGTTTCCCATGCCTTGAGATCCAATCCCGGCGTGTCGCGCGCAAGCGCGTCGGCCTTGGCCGTTCTCTGCTCTGTTCTGCTCTGCTCTGCTCTGCTCTTATCAGTCACAGTGACGTCACTGTGACGTTCTTGTGGCGTTTCATTCTTTTCTTGCTTGAGCCTTTCCCTGTAAGCCCTTGTTCTTGTTGCACTCGAATCGCTCTCGTATTGGCGAGCCTCCCAAGCTACTGGCTGCCAGTCTGCGTCAATCAGTCCAACCTCGAGCAGTCGGCGCTTGGCCTCGAGTGCGGCATCTGGAGACAGCCCAAGAGCCTTCGCGATCATGCGATCACGGAACGCTTGGGACGGTGCCGCGCTGTCCAGAGTCTCGTTGCACTTGAGGCAAAGCAGCGCGATGAAGTGGCGCTGGTCCTCGAACGCCAGCAGCTGCACCTTGGGGTCGCTGACGAATTCGGAATACATGCGGAACCATGGCTTGCTCACAGCGGGCACCACCTGACCGCCCGCTTCCCTGAAACTGCGCAGGGAGCCGTCAGGGCGGTCACGTCATATCGGGCGACCAGATGAGCCTCGTGAAGTTCGGGCAGCCGACGCGCCACCTCGTAGCGGTCCAGGCGGGCGAATTTCGCCAACTCTCGGGACGTGGCATTGGGGTACTTGCGCAGCGCCGCCAGCACGCGCTCGGCCTGCAGGCGTGCCCGGCCGCTGGATTCGAGATCCGCCGCTGCCTGGTGGCTGCTGATGGCGTCCGTTGTCCGGGCGCGCGGGAA
>CAYLWW010000090.1:0-4567 GCA_964387585.1 uncultured Candidatus Midichloriaceae bacterium | reverse complement strand
CTTTCTTCATGTTGAGTTATTTTTTTGTTCTTTATAAAACTCTTTTTAACTCAACTATACTATACACAATCTTTCCTTATCACGAACTGGGGTATGTTGATTGAATTCGGGATAAGGTTTAAGCTGCATGATATAAGTTGTGGTTTTTAGTATAGCAAACCTCTTTCGAAACTCTAATATATGTGTATACCAGCCTAGCTTAATAAAAAAATATTATAGTTTTGTAATTGAAATATGAGCAAGTGAAGAGTTTATCAGATGATCAATTCAGAAGATCAACAGGAGTTAAGCATGGTACGTTTGATAAAATGATAAAAATATTAGAAGAGTCAGATAAGAAGAAAAAACCAACTTAGTATAGAAAATCAGTTATTAATGCATGCGGAGTACATATACGTAAAAGTATACCGCACATATCTCCATGTGAGCCAAAGTTATGGAATAAGCCAAAGTTCCTGCTACAATGTAATTAAGTTGATAGAAGATACGCTCATCAAGCAGCTGGATTTTGCTATCCCTGGTCGTAAAGCCTTACTTAAGAGCGATATATTAAATATGATGTTGTATTAATAGATGCCACAGAAACCCCTATAGAACCCCTAAAAAAAGGATAAAATTTATAATTTGGAGCTCGTATAAATGAGTTTCGAAATAGGTCTATTATATAAATTATTTAATAACTATTCTACTATAATATAGTAGAATAGTTTCATTTATAAGAATTATTCTTACGCTGCAGGCACATTATATAGTTAGTGGAATTATCATTTTGAACTATAGAGAATTTGTCATTCCAAATATTATATTTAATTCCAGAAATATCTATAATTTTTATCATTTTATTTGGTAAAAGAGATATCACCTCAGCAGGAGAAATAAAATTTTTCCATTGATGAGTGCCACGGGGTAATAACCGAAATATATATTCTGCAAAAACAATGTTTTGATAATATGATTTTATAGTACGATTAATAGTAGATAATATGAGTATGCCGTTAGGTTTTAAAAGGTTAAAAATAGAAGACATAAACAGATTTTTATTTGCTACATGCTCTATAACTTCAGAACATACAATTACATCAAACTGTTTAGGAATTTCTGTTATTTCATCTTTTAAATTTAATACTTGTGTGCTTTTTTTATTTTTTTGTAAATTATCATTCCTTATAGAATAAGGGTTATTAGCATCTAATAACCGCTCTAATTGTTCTACTGTGTAATTAAGATATTTTAGATTTTTATAATCAATTTCATTAGCGTATTCTAAAGCAGAAAGAATATTTTGGGTATTAGCATCTATTCCTAATACATTATAACCTATTGATGCTAAAGGAACTGTTAGTAAACCACCTCCACACCCTATATCTAAAATCTTAATGGGTTGCTCAATGTTTATTTCATTTTTTGCAATTTTTATACTATTTAATAAATCTAAATTAGAATTGATCTGCTCTCTTATATAGCTTAATCTTATAGGGTTTAATTTATGCAATAAAGAGAATGGGCCATTTTCATCCCACCATTGTGATGCAGTATAGCTAAATTTTTGTAATTCTTTCTTATCTATAGTACTAGACATAACTGCTATTTTAAACTTACTTTATAACTATATTTATACATTATGATTATTAAAGACTTACTTCCTTAAGTAAATAATTATTATATTGTAATTATAGAGTTATTAATACGCTTTTTTATTCTAAAGAGTAGAGATGTTAAGCAATAATGCATTACCCAAAATAATTACTGAACTTGAGTATAAATTGCTATTAGAGTATAAGTTAATTCCTTTTATAGGCTTAGAAACTGAATTTTATTTGCTAGATATCAATAAAAATTTCAATATTCCTAATAATAAAATAGAAAAAATTAATTCTCTAGCCACTCAACATGAAATAATTTTGACTCAAGAAAAAGGAATTAATCAATACGAATTTAATTTACAGCATACTAATGACTTAATATTGCTCAATAATAATCTTATAGAAGTGAAATCACGTTTAGCATACATAACTAAAGAGCTGGAGCTTTGTATTGATTATTCACCAAAACCTTTCTCAGATGATTATGGTTCTGGAATGCATTTGCATTTAAGTATCCATGATTACATAACTAAAGAAAATTTGTTAGGATTGGCGGATATCAATAATAATAAAATACTGATGCATATAATAGCTGGAATCTTAACCGTACTAAAATCATCGCTATATTGGATTATAGGTGAAGAAATTGACGAATATAACAGGTTATGTCCTAATTTTATGGCTCCTATAAGCTTAAGCTGGGGAGGAAATAATCGTACTACAGCTATTAGGATTCCTGATAGCGATCCTAAATATAGACGCATAGAGTTAAGATTACCTTCTGCTAAAACTGAGCTAAATAAAGTGATATTGATAATGCTTTTAGGGATAATTCATGGATTGCATAATAGACTTTCACCACCCTTAAGAATATATGGGAATGCATGGGATGAACCATATGTAAGCAATAATTTATATAATTTTGGGCTATTGAATGCTGACATAAAACAATCTAAAAATAACTCTAATTTGTTAGATCTGCTTAATGCTAACCTTAAATAAAGCTTTTTATATATCTAAGATAGATGTGCGTGTTAAGATGAAGCACTTATTGCCTTATACTATAGTAAATTCAATATTCTATTACTCTTTGCCTTAAATTACCAATTCAACCTAAGTTACTACGTCACGAACTTTCACTAATTCCATAACGTTGCCTCACATAGAAATAGGTGCGATATATTCTTATGTACTCCAGATGCATTAACAACTGATTTTCTATACTAAGTTGGTTTTTTCTACCTCACTTAGCTTTTTTCTTCTTATCTGATTCTTCTAATATTTTCACTATAAACGCCCTTCTATTAGCCTATGTTAACATTTTGCATTGCTTTTTTGATAAAATTTTGACCTGAGCGTATTGCATTCTTAAACAAATATTTCAATTAACTGAACACAATTTAATTGACTAAGAATTAATATATAGATATATACTCGTTTAGAGTGAGTATATACGTAAAACAAAAAACATATGGCTACTAACAGCGGTATAACTAAACAGCAAAAAGAGGCTGTTGCCTTACTTTCTATAGGGACATTATTAGAGTATTTTGATCTTACGCTGTATCTGCATTTGGCAGTTCTTTTGAATGAACTTTTCTTTCCTCAAAGTGATCCTTTAACCGCCCAATTATTTGCTGCTTTTACTTTTTGCTCAACTTTTCTTCTCAGGCCTGTTGGTGGATTGATAATAGGTTGGATTGGTGACCAAATAGGAAGAAAATCTACAATTATGCTTACTACAGGTATAATGGCCGTTTCTTGTGTTGTTATGGCGAGCCTGCCTACATATGCAGAAATAGGAATTACAGCTAGTATAGTAGTTATAATATGCAGAGCTTTACAAGGTATTTCCTCTTTAGGGGAGGTTTTAGGAGCAATGCTTTATTTAACAGAAACATTAAAAAGACCTTATAGCTATATATCTAATGGTATAATTGATGCTGGTTCTCATATTGGAGGACTATTTGCTTTGGTAGTCGCTTCATTTGCTCTGTCTATGCATTTAAATTGGCGAATAGCTTTTTGGATAGGTGCTGTGATTGCTGTAGTCGGTATATTTGCCAGAATGAAATTGAGAGAGACTCCTGAGTTTATAGATTTCAAACGCAGGATGCAAATAAAAATGGAAATCGATAAAACACAAAATTCAATAATAAAACACTCTCCTATTTATAAAGAAAGAGTAGATAAAAAAGCTGTTTTAGCATATTTTTCAATTCGTTTAATACCACCCGTTTGTTTTTATATCGCATATGTATACATAGGAAGCTTTATGAAGCAATCTTTAGGATTGAGCGCAGAAGAAGTGGTTTATCAAAATTTAAAAGTTACTATATTAATAGTCATTGGAGTGCTAATAACAGTATTTCTCGCAAGAAAATATCATCCTGTAAAAATAGCCAAGGTATATGTTGTTTTATTTATCATTCTTTTGCCGTTCATACCATATTGGCTTAGTAATGTTACAAATTTATTTTCATTATCTTGTCTGCAATTTGTGACACACATTCTTGCATTATGTATGTCTGGTATGGGGCCAGTATTCTACAAATATTTACCTATTGCGAGACGCTTTACTATTTTAGCTACAACATTTGGAATAGCTGCCGCTTTATCTTTTACTATTACTTCATTTAGTTTAATCCCTTTAGCCAAATATCTAGGACATTACAGCCTTTGGGTTATATATATTCCTATTATTCTTAGTTTTATATATGGTGTAAAATACGCAGAAAAATTAGAGAGAAAAAGTGGTAAATATCTAAATTACCCTGATGAAGAGCTAGGAAGTGAAGATACGGCACTGATGGAAGAAGATTTTGAATATGATGATTTACCGGATGAATACAAGTCGTTTAAAGGTAATTGCGAGTATTCAAGTCAATTATTTGATAAATTAGAGAAATTATCTAAAGAAAAAGACAAAAAGCTCAACATTAAGTTAATAGAAAAAGCGGTTATATTTGCCAAATATTGGCACG
>CAYLWW010000089.1:0-4969 GCA_964387585.1 uncultured Candidatus Midichloriaceae bacterium | reverse complement strand
TGCTTACTCAATGAAAAATAATAAACCTAAAGTTACCATGAATCGATCCTTAAAATATGCTTAATCCATTATTGGGGTTACAAGGTATAAGATGTTATGGAAAAAAGCTTATCAATATAAAGCTAGAATGAGTATGATTGCAAGGCCTTGTGATAAAAACATTATTGCAAAATGATATTTCTGAAGCCTGCGTAGAGGGATATATTAATTAAAGAGTTAAAGCCAGGACAAACTGTTATTATGGATATAATATTAACTTTCATAAAAATGCACTAAATAGAATCTGTTGGCTGTACCATTTTATTTTTACCAACTGATTCGCTCCTACTTCAATCCAACAGAGCATTTTTGGATTTAAGATAAAAAACGAGATAAAGAAAACCGTAAATGATTTTGAGATTTTTTTTGATGCTGTTTGCTCTACATTACAAAAAATCACTAACTATATGTTATAACCTATACTCACTTTAAAGAGATTTGATGCACTGATATACCCATTTCCTGCTTCTATATAATCTATTACTCTTTGCCTTAAATTATTGCTGTAATTTTTTGTCATTTTCATTTTATTCTATCAATACTTTATACCTAATTCAAACTAAATGACTGTAGTGTAATTATACAAATATGATGACTCTAAAAACAGCTATAACTCACTGTAATACAATGACTATGAACAGAATAATCGTCTTATTGTCACAAACAGAGAAAGCGACAATAGCTGCATTTCTTATCACACGGATGGTGATAACTAGTAGCATTATCAGCGAAATCTGTTAGAATCCTGGTCGGTGAAGTTGAAATTCTCCACCCAATTTATAGGTGGTTATTTAAAAAAATGCCAATCTATTCCAGATTTTTTTTTGAAAAGAACTTTTCTTCTGTCCTTTTGGCGTTTAGTATAAGCAGCAATAAAAACCCCCAATACTTCAAAGCTTTTTAGCGTTTTGGTTTAGCATTAGATACGTCCCTTCCTTTCTCCAATTTTACCATTTTATCCCTAAAATCCCTATTTTTGCTTTCTCCATTTCCAATACATGCAAATACACACTCGGGACAAAGATGCGCATATCCTAAAACTCTTGATTTACCTTGGTTTTAGAGGATTAAGCTTTTTAATAGCTTTATTTTTTTAGAGAACAAAAATCATAGTAAAAAATATGATTCGAAACATTTCAATTATGATGCAAATGGCTATCATAATTTTTTCAGCTATAGGTTACTACACATATATTTGTTGCCTTATATTGAATGTAATAATAGCATAGAAGTAATGTTATTATAGAGGCTGTGATGGGAGAATCTATATTTTTATGGGGTATTTTTATAGCAATTGTACTTACTTTGCTAGCTCTTGATCTTGGTATTTTTCATAAAAAAGAACGAGAGATAGGATTTAAAGAGAGCTTGCAGATGAGTTCTTTTTATATACTTATAGGGCTTATTTTTAGTTTATGGGTATGGTACATAAAGGGCTTAGATGGTTTTGCAGAATACATTACTGGTTTTCTCGTTGAAAAATCACTTGCACTTGATAACATTTTTCTCATTTCTCTCGTTTTTTCTTCTCTTTCAATACCCCTAAAATATCAGCATCGTGTGCTTTTTTGGGGTATTTTAGGAGTTATTGTCTTAAGGGCAATCATGATAGGATTGGGTATACACATCATCACTCGATTTGAATGGATTTTATATATTTTTGCAGCTTTTATGATTTTTACTGGTATCAAGATGTTTTTTGTCTCCCACAAGCCAGTAGAAATATCCGATAATCTTTTGCTGATATGGATGAGAAAGCATTTGAATATCACAGATAAATTGCATGATCAAAAATTTTTCGTTTATCAAAATGTTGGTCAATCTAAAACACAAAAGCTTTTTATAACGCCACTCTTTATATCTCTCGTCATGGTAGAGTTTATTGATTTAATTTTTGCTGTGGATAGTATTCCTGCAATTTTTGCCATTACTCAAGACCCATATATCGTATATACAAGCAATATATTTGCAATACTAGGATTACGAGCTCTTTATTTTGCACTAGCCTCGATTATTGATCAATTCTATTACTTAAAATATGCATTGGCTGTAGTTCTGATATTTATAGGATCAAAAATTTTCATAGCCGATGCACTTGATCTCTCAAAAATTCCTCCTATGCTATCATTAATAATTACATTGACTATTTTAGCTTTCGGGGTACTTTGCTCTTTTATCAGAGAAAAAACTAATGAGAAAAGATAATGGCCACATCAATAGATAAATTTTCTGCGCATCTTAGAAATATAATACTAAGCAAGCTATGGTCTTATAGTATTGTTATACTTATTATTATCAATACAATTGTCCTTAGTATTGAAACATATCCTGATGTTATGAATACTTATGGTGATCTTCTAACGTTTATCGACCAAACAATATTATATGTATTTATTCTAGAGCTTGTTTTGCGATTTATTGCATACCGTCTTGATTTTTTCAAAGATCCTTGGTCTATTTTTGATCTTTGCGTGGTTGGAATAGCTCTTATTCCTGCTCAAGATGCATTTAGCGCTCTCAGAGCTGCTCGTGCATTGCGTGCTCTTCGTTTAATTTCAGCATTTCCTAAGCTGAGAAAAGTGATTGAAGGATTAGTCATGGCCATTCCAGGAATATGTGCCATTGCTGGGGTTATGACCATTATCATCTCTGTTTTTGGTTTAATCGCAAGCAAATTATATGGGCCTTCTTATCCAGAATGGTTTGGTAATTTACATTTATCTATTTTCAGCTTATTTCAAATTATGACATTAGAAGGCTGGCCAGATATCGTTCGAACTATTATGCAAAAAAAAACATTCGCATGGATATTTTTTGTTACATATATTCTCATTACAACTTTTAGTGTACTTAACCTTTTTATCGCAGTGGTTGTGGATGCAATGCAAAGAAATCACGCTGAAGACACAGATGATAATCAAGAAAAAATCGATCTCATTAATAAAAAATTAGATTTAATTATGGAAAAAATAAATCAATAGATTTTATAAAATCTGTATTATTTCACAAATGCTTTAACCAAGTGATCTTTTACGTCACCCCACTCTATAAACTCTGGTGGTCTTTCACAAATATTTTGTCTACTCTTATCAGAAATTTGGGTGATTAGTTATTTCGCATTTTTAATTGAATGGTATTATAGAGGGGCAAAAAACACTGGAATATCTTACGTAGATTCAACATCTATAGCAGTTTATCATACAAAAAGGATTAGACAAAAAACAAAATTTTGCGGCAGGATGCGCAAAGCTAGATAAAACGACTAAATGATTGTTTTTTTGCGCTAAAATTATATATTATAATTATCACTTTGTAAATCACATTTAAAGAACATAAATTTTTATAAAAGAACTAAATTATTATAAAATACAAATCTAATCTTTTGTTTTTATGATATTTCTTTATATAAGTAATAGTGATGCTAATACTACGTTTTATAGAAAAATTTTATTGCTAATATTTAAATATTAGATTAATGATAAAAGCTGAATTTAACAAACTATATAATATAATAAATAGCATTTTCCTTAACTTAGTTTAATCTGATTTAATATAATGATAAGCAAAATAAAGCAGCCTTTGCATTCTATTATAACTATAACTCTTTTATGTTTTTTAAGTGTTTTTTTAATATCTTGTAATGATATAGAATCAATTAGCAAACCCGATTTATTATTAACAAAACAAAAACCTAAGCAAATTTATAACGAAAGTAATAAATTAATTTTAGTTCTTATTGGAGGTCCTGGAGTAGGTAAAGGAACTCAAGCTGTTTTATTAGCTAAATATTACCAAATACCTCATTTATCTACAGGAGAAATGTTACGCGCTATGAAATCAAGTAATTCTGATTTAGGTATTGAAGTAGCAAGTTATATCAATTCAGGAAAATTAGTTCCTGATCATTTAATCAATAAAGTAGTCACAAAAAGAATAAAAGATCCCGATTGTCAAGATGGTTTTATATTAGATGGATATCCTCGTACTGTTGAGCAGGCTGTTTTTTTAGATGAGTTATTATCCAAAAACGTAAATAATTATCAGTTAGCAATAGTTTATTTAAGTGCAAACGATGAAGAAGTGATAGGTCGTATTAGGAAAAGATCTATCTGCGCCAAATGCAATACTGGAGAGCTAAGCCCTTTAACAAATAGCTTATGTAATGATTGTACTGGAAATGAAGTTTCCAGATCTGACGATAATGAAAAAATTGTCAGTGAAAGATTGAAGCTATATAATAAACAAATTCTACCTATACTCAATTATTATCATGGTAAAGAAAATTTTATTAATACCAATGCTATATCTAGTATAAATCAGATATTTGAAAATGTAGTAGCAAACATAGGTAAAAAACAAGATAATATAATTTCAAACAATATAACAAATAGTCAATAAAAATTTAGTAGGAAAGAAGAGCTAAATTCATAGATAGAGCTTTATATGAGGTAATAGAAAATACAAAATCTTTATTTACTACTAGGGTATATAGTTTTTGGAACGCAGTTAATTTCTAAATATAGTAAAAAATCTTTCTTATATAGGAAATCTATTACTTTTAAGCTTATAGTAACTCCAATTGAGATTGATATGGATAATGAATATAAATAAAGGATGTTATATTCATTAGATTTAACTGTAAAAAAGTCCTAAGATTTATAGAGGCCGCAGGCAGTAATAGCTCTGCCTGTTGAGTTTTCGCTATTTCTTTTTCTACTATTTATAATTGGCTTAAGTTGAAAGAGGAAAGCGGAAGCTTGGATCGGCCTCCACTTTTAATGGATCACATAGAAAGATCTGCCCTGAAATATTTATGAGGAAATTTCTGGCAGAAGATATGCAAGAGAGAGTTTTATAGCGGCTAAATGCGCTTCCAATATACTGGCACCCGCTTGTTTTCAAGGAACTTGCAACACAGCACTGTTTAATT
>CAYLWW010000088.1:0-5126 GCA_964387585.1 uncultured Candidatus Midichloriaceae bacterium | reverse complement strand
AATAAATCTGTGATATCTTTTTTCATGGAAGTAGCTCTTTAATTGTGCAAAAAATGAAGAATAAACTACTTCCAACCTATTTACCAAAAAACTTTCAGATATTTCAAAACAAATAGAATCTTTTCTAAAAATATCCCCAAAACATCTCTCTTAACTCCTTCCTAATCCATTATTGGGGTTTCTAATATACTAGATTTTTTACTTTAAGTTGCTTGTTATACTTAATAATCACAAAGCGCGTGCTGATAAAATATTTAATATCATAAACTAAAAAAGCTATAAAAAATCCTAAACGCTTCAAATTTAAGTGAATGCCTAAATAATAAGCTATAGGTATTTGTACACACCATAAATAAAATATATTACATAGCATATCTAATTTAACTTTTTCTAGTAAATCTTTCCCTAAGAAATAACCAATCATTGCAAACATAATAAAGCTAGCTAATAATACACAAACATAGATAACATTGCTGAATAAATTCAAGATAATAGCTTTTTTAGCTTAGAAAATCTTACACTTAATCAAAACTTAATCTTATTTCCATTACTCAATTTCATCAATATATTAGTAAGCGAAATATTTGATATCTAATATTTCGCTTAACATACTATAATAACTTAATATTTAAAAAGTTGTTTTTATTTATCGATACTATAATTAAACATAAATTAGTTTAATTACATTCACAACGATTTTTAATAAGATATTTCATTGTATTTTTATCCCCTTATACCTTATATGCTTAAATAAGTTTGTTTTGAGTGCATTTATAATTTATAAAACACTTATTAAAGTGCTAAATTATATAGCATATAAAATTATTTACCTAAGTATGCTTCCAAAAACACAGAAAAAAATCAGAAATATTAGAATAAATAGCTCACATTATTTCTTGAATGAGGTGAAGAAAAAATATAAAAAAGGAAGTTTGGTAATTGGGAAGAAAAGTAGTTTAACGTAAAATCAAATCATAGAGGTTTAATAGTATATTTAATTACTTATTTTACAGTAAAATAAATTGCTATAAAGTTATTTATCTCTTGCGCCTATCTATACAATATGGTAGTTGTAGCGACTAGTAATAAGTATAGTAAAATATGTTATTGTGTTAAAAAATTTAGCTAAACTTAGCTATTAACTTTACATAAAATTTATCCAATTAAAATGAAGTCGCAACAAGTTTATTTAAAGCTTAGTAAGTGTATTACATCTTTTATATCAAGAAGCTTGGTATTTATATCTACAGCTTTAACTATAATATCTATGTTATATCCTGCTGTTAGCTTAGCAGAGTCTGTTGATAGCACGATTTCTAAAGCTTCGGCTTTAGAAAAAAGCGCAAAGTCCCTAGAATCTTCTAGTAAAGGGATATTAGTCAGGAACATAAAAATTTCAGGCAATAAAAGAATATCAGAGCAAACTATCTTAACTTATTTGGGAATTAGCCTCGGAGAATACTATAAGCCTTATATTATAGATAAAGCAGTAAATAAATTATACGCAACTGGCTTTTTACAAGATATTAAAGTAACTCATTCAGATAAGAATACGTTACTAGTCGAAGTAATAGAAAATCCAACTGTTAATTTGGTATCATTTGAAGGTAACAAAAAAATTCGCGATAAGGAGTTAAAAGGGATAGTGCAACTTGCATCTAGAGCAGTCTACTCATTAAATTCAGTAAATAAAGATATAACAAATATTTTAGCTGCTTATCAAAAACGAGGGTTTCTTTCAATAAAAATCGTACCTAAATTAATTAATTTAGACGAAAACAGAGTGGATGTTATATACGTTATTGATGAAGGTACGAAAACTAAAATTAATAAAATTAATTTTTCTGGTAATAATAACTTTAGCGATAAGAAGCTTAAAGAAGTAATTTTTAGCGAAGAAAGTGCTTGGTATAAAATTCTGTCTTCAGCCGATTTATATGATCAAGATAGACTCGAACTTGATAAAGAATTGTTACAACAGCATTATAAAGCTTACGGTTATGCAGATTTTAATGTGCTAAACATCATATCAGAAGTTTCACCAAAAAATGATTACGTTATCTTAACTTTTATCATTGATGAGGGTAAAATCTATAAGGTAAAAGAAGTTAATCTCGAAATTAGCAATATCATAACTGATATAAGCGTTGATGAGTTAAAAGCGCAATTATTAGTAAAAAGTAATGATGTGTTTAATCAGGGTCTAATAGATGTTAGTTTGGAAAAATTAAAGTCTTATTTAGGTAAAAAAGGCTATGCTTTTGCTAACATTGATTACAATATAGTGAGAAAAAAAGAAGAAGGAAGTTTGGACTTAAATTTTAAGATAACAGAAGGAAGTAAAATATATATAAATAAGATAAACATTAGAAATAATATTAGGACCCTTGATAAAGTAATACGAAGACAACTAAGAATTCAAGAAGGGGATTCTTTTAACTCTGAATTTGTAGAAATATCAAAACGTAGATTAACTAACCTTGGGTACTTTAAAAGTATAAATATAGTACCAAAAGAAACTAATGTACCAGATAAATTAGATCTCGATTTAGAAGTTAAAGAGATGCCAACGGGATCACTAAATTTTAGCGTAGGGTATAATACTGCAACAGGAATGTTAGGAAAAATTTCAGCTCATGAAAACAATTTATTAGGTACTGGCAGAATTTTAGGGATAGACTTAGAGAAGTCTGGAGTAGGAAAAAACTTTAATTTTAGCTTTACAGAGCCTTACTTTTTAGATCGCGATTTTGCTTTAGGGTTAGATTTATTTTATAGTTCTAATAAAGTAGAGTATTATCTTGATGATAAAAGTAAAGAAGACTTATTAGCAAAAGCTAAAGATCAAAAAGAAAAAGATCAGCTTGATAAAGAATTTAAGGAACCTAGATATTCTATCATTAGTAAAGGAGCTGCTATAAGGGGGGGGTATAGCTTAAGTGATAATCTAATTCATAGCGTGCGGTACACTATCAAATCTGAAAATATGAAATACCTAGACGTTTCTGTTTCGGAACTATTAAAAGCCCAAGCTGGTAAAAGTATAATATCAGCTATAGGACAAACTATAGCATATGATAAGAGAAATAGTATAATGAATCCTACAAAAGGTTATTTATTAAAGCTTAGTCAAGATTTAGCTGGAATAGGTGGTAGTGCACGTTATATTAAAAATGATTTTACTGCTAAATGGTATATTCCGCTGTATAAAAGAAGTGTTATACTTAACTTAATAGCAAGAGCTGGATATATTAAAGGTTTAGCAGGGTACAATTTAAAAGTTATAGATAATTTTTTTATTGGACAAGAATATATAAGAGGTTTTGAGCCTCAAGGTATTGGCCCAAGAGATAAGAAAACTCGTGATGCATTAGGAGGTAACACCTATTATGGTGGTACAGTTGAAGTGACTTTTCCTCTAGGATTACCTAAAGAGATAGACGTTAGAGGAGCTCTATTTACTGATTGTTATACTTTATATGGGGTAGATGTACCAAGTAGTATAGCGCAAAGTTATAAAGATGGTTATTATGATGGTAAATATTTAAGGCTATCATATGGAGCTGGTGTAATTTGGGAATCTCCTTTAGGAACTATCAGGCTTGATTATGGTATTCCTATACGTAAGACTTCTTATGATCAAGTTGAGCGTTTACGGATTAATTTTGGTACTACTTTTTAAAAGTAACGTAGATTATTTTGTTAAGAAAAGTGATAACATAAATGCTTTTCAGTTAAACCGATGCAGATAGTACATGATGAAGTGTCTAAAATTACAGAAGATCACTATATCTCTGTAGATGGGGCACTTGTACACCCTTTAATTAAGAAAAAAATAGCTATAATAGCTCCGTCTTCAGCTTTATCGCAATCATATATTGGTAGTTTATCTAAATTGCTTAATGTAGAAGAAGATTTTCTTAAGAAGTTTACAAATTTAGAAATACCATATCATGCTAATTCTGACCAAGTAAGATTAGAGTCCTTAAAAGAAGCTATATATAGCGATGATTGCGATATTATATGGGCTCTTAAGGGAGGTTATGGTGCTGCAAGATTAATAAAGAATTTAATTAAATTAAATAAGCCCTTAAAAAATAAAGTGTTTATTGGCTATAGTGATATCACTGCTTTGCACTTGTTTTTTTCTCAAAATTGGCATTGGCATACTATTCATGGGATGCTAATTGTAGACTTATTAACTGAAACTCATGATAAAAATAACTTAGAGTTAATAGTCGATATACTTAATAAATGCACGCAAAAATCAATAATTATTGATGATTTAAAACCTATAAACGAAAAAGCTAGCGATACTTCTTTGATAAAAGGCAAAATTACTGGGGGAAACTTAACTTTATTAGAGAATAGCATAGGTTCTCAATGGCAATTAGATGCTAGAGAAAAAATAGTTTTTATTGAAGATGTAGATGTTAAGGGATATCAAATAGATAGATCTCTTTATCATTTAGCAGAAAGTGGGATATTAAGTGCAAGTAAGGCTATAGTATTGGGTGATTTTAATAAAGGTAATGAAAATCATGAAGTTACTTTTGCTTTGAAAAGATTTGCAAAATATTGTAATCTCCCTGTTTTTAAGAGTAATTTTTTTGGTCATGGAATTCATAATTATCCAATTATATATAATGCTATTGCGGTTATAAAAAAGCAAAGAAACAGAGATGATTTTTCTGTGAATATAGCAATACCTCATGATTTTAGTTATTAATTTATGCCTAAGTAAATCCTTGTATATATTAATGAGAGCGGGATTGAAAGCGTTTTGAAAATGAAAGGAGAGTAATTGCTATTGCCTAAATTACCGGAATACACCGTTATTTATTATAGATAACGTTTCTTTTTACAAAGGTTAAATTATGCAAAAAATCATAAAGGATACAAGGCATACATTGCTTTATCTACTTCGCTATTCTCCAGGTTTAAATCCAATAGAGAAAAAATAGGCTCATGCCAAGAATATTGATCATGCTAAAAATTGCTCTATTGATCAAATCTTTAACGCTTATTTACCATAACTCTTTTATAATGCTTTTGCTATAGTATAAACCCCAATAATGGAGTAGGAAGGAGTTAAGAGAGATGTTTTGGGGATATTTTTAGAAAAG
>CAYLWW010000087.1:0-5324 GCA_964387585.1 uncultured Candidatus Midichloriaceae bacterium | reverse complement strand
GCTCGAAACCTACGCGACCATCCTGCTGTCCAACGGCGACGTCGTCGCACTCTCTTACGCGATCACCAATCGCGCCGGATCCGGGACAGGGTGGGAGAACGGCCAGACCGCCTCCATGCTGCCGAGCTACGCCGGGGCGATCGACGAGGACGAGGTCTCGACCGGAATTCTGCACGCGCTGGCGGTCACCGTGCCGCCACGGGTCCTGACGCCGGTCATCGCCTACCCGGCCTACGCCTTCGATCGCGACATCGAAAGCGAAGGAGACCCCTTTTCGCTCGCCTCAAAGCGCGTCGAAGGTGCCACATTTGGCAAGATGATCGTCGGCAGCACGCCCAAAACCAAGGGCTTTTCGCTGATCTACGACCGCACCATGCTCGCCGACGAGCGCTTCCAGTTCGTTGTCCCGTGCCCAGACTGTGGCGAAGTGCATTCCATCACCTGGGGCGGCAAGGAAGAACCGCACGGATTCAAGTGGACCCTGGACGACACCGGGAACCCCGACCCGGAAAGCGTCTACCACCTCTGCCCGCATTGTGGCTACCACCTGACGCAGGGCGAGTTCCTGTCCGTCTGGCAACGCGGGTACTACCGCAACGAAGACCGCAGCATCACCCTCGATCACCAGGGCGTTTTCCGGGACCTCGCCGGAAATCCGCTACCCCCGCCCCGGCACATCGCATTCATTGGCGTGTGGACCGCCTACAGTCCGTCCGCCAGCTGGCCCAAGATCCTGCGCGACTTCTTTGCCGCTTACGAAAAGCACCAGGCCGGTGACCAATCGGCAATGAAAGCCTTTTTCAACACCACGCTGGGGCTGGCCTGGGAAGAGGAACTGGAAAAGACCGACGCCACCGAACTGCAATCGCGTGCCGAACCCTACGCCTTGCGTACGGTCCCCATGGGCTGCGTGCTGCTGCTGGCCAGTGTCGACACCCAGGACAACCGCCTCGAATGCACCGTGCGCGGTTATGGACGCAGCTGCGAGACCTGGACCATCGCCCACGAAATCTTCTACGGGTCGCCAGGCGCCGACCCCGTCTGGCAAGAACTCGAAGAGCTGCTGTTCGACACCGAATTCCAACACGCCAGCGGCAGCACGCTCCGCATTCACGCCACCGCTATCGACTCCGGAGGTCACTTCACGCAAGCCGTCTATGCCTTCGTCGAAAAACACACTCGCCGCAAAGTCTACGCCGTCAAAGGGTATTCCGGCCGCGAGCGACACATCAAGAACGGCGTCCAGAAAGTCGACATTGACTGGCGCGGCCGCGTCAAAAAGCGCGGCCTGTTGCTGTGGCAGGTCGGTACCAACCTCGCCAAGGACCTCCTGCACAGCCGCACTCAACTGACCCGCCCCGGGCCTGGCTACATGCACCACTCCAAAGACCTGTCCGACGAGTGGTTCAAGCAATTGGCCGGCGAAGCCCGCGCCGAACGCAACGGGCCAGCAGGGAAAGAAACCCGATGGACACCCCTACGCAAGCGCATCGAAGCCTGGGACTGCGCCGTCTATGCGGTCTGGCTCGAAACCCATCTGGATTTGGCGCGCAAGCCCGCAACGTTCTGGGATGCCCTCGAAAATCTCGTGCAACCCGCTACCCGCGATCTGTTCCAGGCCGAAGACCACCCCTTGCCGGCAGCCTTGCCCGCCGTGGTGGCCACCGCCAAAGCCTCCCGGTTGCCAGCTTCCGGATCCATCAGCCTCTCCAACTGGAAACGCTGATGCGCATCGACATCGTCCGCGAACTCATCGAGCGCCTGATCGAAGCCACCCACCGCGACGGCACGCTCACCGAAATGGCGGCGCGCGAAGTCGAGCGCGCCTTCCGCCAGGAGTACTCCGGCGAGGCCTACTACGTCAAACGCCTGCCGGTGCAGATGTCCGACAAGCAGGCCTCGATCACCGCCGCCTACCTGCAGGGCGAGTCGACCGAAGACATCGCCTCGGAAAACGGCATCAGCCGTCGCACGCTGTACCGCTACCTCAAGCGCGACGCGTGATTTCCCCGCGTGCCACTTTTTCACTAAACCCGCGCCGTCGCTTTCGATAGCCTACGCGCGACCACAGGAGAACTCATGTCCGGAATCACCCTGGCGCAAGCCCAGACCAAACTCGACGCCTACCTCGCCGCCGAAGAAAAGATCCTGCTCGGGCAAAAGGTCGAGATCGATGGCCAGGCCCTCACCCGTGCCAACCTCGAAATGGTGCAGGCCGGTGTCACCGTCTGGAACCAGCGCGTTCGCGACCTCACCGCGCAGTCTGCCGGCCGCGGCCGCAGCCGCACCGTCGCCCCGATCGGATAACCGCCATGCCCCAACCCCAACAAAGCCTGCTCGACCGCGCCATTGCCGCCATCTCCCCCAAGCTCGCCTTGCGCCGCCTGCAACAGCGGCACGCCCTGGCGCTGATGGGTGGCGGCTACCAGGGCGCCAGCTACAGCCGCCCCGGCCTCGCCGGCTGGGGGCCGCGTGCCTCGGACGCCGAGAGCGACACCAACTACGATCTGCCCACCCTGCGCGGCCGATCGCGGGACCTCGCCCGTAACGCCCCGCTCGCCGGCGGAGCCATCTCGACCTATGTGACCAACGTCATCGGTACCGGACTCTGCGCGCAGCCCACCCCGGACGCCGACGCCCTCAACCTGACCCCGGAAGCCGCCGAAGACTGGTCCGACAACACCCTGCGCGAGTTCAAGCTGTGGGCCGAACGCGCGGAGTTTTGCGACGTCACCAAGACCCAGACCTTCTACGGCCTGCAATCGCTGATCTTCCGATCCGCTCTCGAATCCGGCGACATCTTCATCCTCCTGTCCAGCCGGCAGAAGATCGATTGCCCGTACCGCCTGGCGCTGCAGATCGTCGAAGCCGACCGCGTCGGCAACCCCAGTTTCGTGCAGGACGCCGGCAACCTCTCCGCCGGCGTTGTGCTCGATGACGCCGGCGCACCGGTTGCGTATCACATCTGCCGCCAGCACCCCGGAAGTCTCTTGCGCCGTTCCGATTTCAAGTGGGACCGCATCGAAGCCTTTGGCGCCGCCAGCGGCCGCCGCAACGTCCTGCACATCTACGACCGCCGCCGGCCCGGCCAGACCCGCGGCGTCCCCATTCTCGCCCCGGTCATCGAACCGCTCAAGCAACTGCAGCGCTACACTGACGCCGAATTGCAGGCCGCGGTGATCTCCGGCATGTTCGCCGTGTTCGTCAAAATGGACCCGGACGCATTCGACACCCTCTTCGACGACGCCGGAAAGTCCCAGTATGTGAAAGGCGCCGTCGGCTGGGATGGCACCGTCAATGGCGCTACCCTCGACGGACCCGGCAAGGCGATCAACCTGCTCCCCGGCGAATCCATCGACGCGGCCAACCCCGGCCGCCCGAATGCCCTCTTTGACCCCTTTTGCCAGGCCATCATCCGGCAAATCGGGGTAGGCCTGGAACTGCCCTTCGAAGTCCTGATCAAGCACTTCACAGCCAGCTACAGCGCCGCCCGTGCCGCCCTTCTGGACGCCTGGCGCGTCTTCCGGGGTCGCCGTGACTGGATCGCCACCAGCTTCTGTCAGCCAATCTACGAGGCCTGGCTGGAAGAGGCCGTCGCCCTGGGCCGTGTCGCAGCCCCCGGATTTTTCGCCGACCCCGCCATTCGCCGCGCGTGGTCCTGCGCCACGTGGATCGGCGATGGACCCGGCAGCATTGACCCGGCGAAGGAAGTCAAAGCCGCTCAGGATCGCATCGCCATCGGTACCAGCACGCGGGCCGCCGAAAGCATCCTGCACGATGGCGTCGACTGGCGCGTCAAGCACCGCCAGCTGGTCACCGAAGACCGCGCCCGCAAGCGCGATGGACTACAAAGCGAATCGCCATCGCCAGACCAGCCACCCGATCCACAGGACAGCGCCGCCGGTCGCAGCGCCGTCGAAACCGATCCGCCCGTGGATTGAGCGCGTGAAAACCATCGCCATCAGCATTCGCCGCGGCGCCACTGCCGACATCCCCATCCGCATCGAGACCGAACCCCTGAGTTACGTCGCGATCACCAACATCGCCCGCACCGCGCCGTGCCGCATCACCGCCCCCTTGCACGGCCTGCCCAACGGCTGGCGAGCCGCCATTCAGAACGCCGGCGGACTCACCGAACTCAACGTGCCGTGGGATCGCCTGCGCGAAGCCGATCTGCGCGAGATCACCCGCATCGATGCCGACACCCTCGATCTGCCTGGCGTGAACAGCCAAGGCTTCCGACCCTACACCGCCGGTGGCCAGATCGCGTATTACCCGCCGCTCGATCTCTCCGCCTACACCAGCGCCGCCATGGACGTCCGCGCCGAAGTCGACGGGCCGCTCCTGGCGAGCTACACCACCGCCAACGCACGCCTGGAACTCGACGCCACCAATGCCGCTCTGTGGCTGCGGCTCTCCGCCGCCGACACTCTGCTGCTCGAAGCCGCCGAGTATGTGTTCGATATCGAACTCACCGCCGCCGACGCCAGCGTCGACGCCCTTTGCGGCGCCAACTCCACGCTGATGGTCTGGCCCGAGGTCACCACATCATGAGCACCAGCTTCCCCACCGCACTCGACAATTTCACCAACCCGGCGCCCACGTCGCCGCGATCTGACCACGCCGCGCAGCATGCGAACGCCAATGATGCGATCGAGGCTCTGGAAGTGCGTGTCGGTACCGACTCTGCCCCAGGCCTGGCTAGGCTGGCTGGTATCGCAGGCGGTCAGACGCTCAACGGGGGCACCGGCGCGAGTGAGACGCTGACGCTGCGCAGCACGGCGCACGCTACCAAGGGCAAGATTCTGTTCGGTACGTCTGCTTATGACGAAGTAAACAACCGTCTCGGGATTGGTAAGGTCATCCCTGACTTCCCGATGGACGTCAACGGGGTCGCATGTGTCTCCAGTTCTGGGTTTCAGATGCGAAACACCGCTGATGCACCTACGTGGCACATAAGTGGAGGTGGGACTGGCGCCGAGAATTTCTACATCAGCGCGTTTACTCCGACAGAAAAATTCCTATTCGCCATCGACCGAACTGGCGATATGGGTTACGGCAGCTATACCACGGTATGTAGAACCGGAGTTGTAGTTAGGCCAAACACTGACGCCGTAATGAATGACCGGGTATCACTCAGGGTATATGGCGGGTCGGGAATCACGAAAGACCTACAACAATGGCTTAATACTTCGGGGAGCATCCTCGGTGTTGTTGATTACCTTGGCAAAGTTGGTTTCGGCGTAACTGCCGCTTCCGCCAAACTTCACGTTGTCGACACGGCTGAACAGTTGCGCCTCGGATACGACGCGGCAACCTACCTC
>CAYLWW010000086.1:2623-5324 GCA_964387585.1 uncultured Candidatus Midichloriaceae bacterium | reverse complement strand
CATACAAATTGGCTATCGTGTATTTTTCGGCAATAGGTACATGATTTTAACATGTATAATCAATCTCACATCTATCAAGTATAATGCATACAATCCCTTGATCCTTGAATAAAGCAGTTAATGATTCTTTATATTCAATCGTTTGGATTCTATCAAATCTGATTATTATAACCTTGTGGTTATAAATGATATGCAAATCTTCGTCTGAATTACTTTCTTTTAATTTCTTTTGTAGTTCAAATACTCCTCCGTCACTTAGTGATGTATCATTTCCATAAGCAATTCTATCAGCCTCGTCAATTGGTCTAACAAATCCACCATTGCCATTCATCATTCTAAACGATCTAATAAATTTTGATTGCAATAAATGATCCAGTGCTGATTCTGCAATATCTAGGCTAAATTTTAAATCCCTTATTTCTTTTTCTAATAACTCTACTTCCTTTGTTTTGCATTCTCTTTTTTTCATAACCTACCTACCTCCCTATATCGTTTTCAAGCTCCACTATCTTATCTTTTAATCTTAAAATCTCTGATGATAATTCGTGAACCACTGTTGATAAATCATATCCTGCTTTTTCTTCTAGATCTTCATAATTTGCTAGTTTTTCAAGAATATCAGTTAGCGTGCGTTCACTTCTTTTATTGTTATCTAAGTGCATTAAATATAAAAAATTAACCGCATAAACACTTTTCTTTATTCTCCTTGTCAATCTCTCCATTTATTCCTCCTTATTCACTATCGTCAATTTACATCTTGCATCAGGCTCTTTTGTATAAGTCATTCCGCCATTAATTCTTATTGCCTTGTCTTTCCCGCAATCTCTCTTATACTCTATCGACAACGGACAACCGACACAACTCTTTGGCTTTTTATCTACTACTGTTTTAATTAGTTTCATTATTCCTCACTTTCTGCGTTTAAATATGCTATCTTACCATTCTGACAATCATTGTCCATGCAATCCATATTTGTTATTCCACCATAAATGCAAGAATCACATCTTAATATTTCTTGCAACTCTTCAACACTCATAGCCTTAATTCTTTCAAAATTAGTCATTTGCTTTTCTCCTTTCTAATATTCCATAAATCCAACTCTTATAAAATCCTCTGAATTAGAATTTGCATCTACTATAATCGGTATCCCCTTGTATGTTGTAGGCTTAAGACATTCATAAATCAAGTTTCCGTGTATTTCTAATTGATTATAAATATCTCTGCTTATTACTATCATATTTGGATCAATTCCGTATTTACCCTTATACATATATATTTTCTTTTGAATTTCTTGTTCTACATTATCCATTTTTCTCACTTCCTTTCTTTTTATAAACTTATAGCATATACACTAACCTAATAATGTATATGCTTTTAATCTAGGAGGCAGCAGTCGCACTGCTATTAGACATAGATTATTAAGTTGTTTTACTTATTAATTATAACACATTTTGATTATTTGTACATCTATTTGTCCTATCCGAACAGATCAATATCACTGTTTTCTTTTTCAAATACACATCTTTTTCCGTGTCTTGCACAATATTTATATTCCATTGTTGCACCGACTGATTTTTTCCAATCCTTTAAAAAATAAACTACGTCCGCCATATCGATCATGCAATAACATAAAGTTAAATATTCATTGTGGCTTGTGCTTTCCGGCATAATGCTTGGTAGTTTAGCTGGATTTAATACTTCGCAACCTACTTTTATAAATTCTTCTTCTACTTTTCCAAATCGTTCAATAAAATCATCTGTACCACTTATCTTCCCTGCTATATATACTTTAGTTTTCTCTTCCATTCTATTCCTCCATTTTCTTCTTAATCTCGCCCATCTTCTTATCAGTTAACTCATCGATAGTCTCATCATCAATCTGCCACATCTTTTTTAACTCCTCAAGTGCAATATAAGCAGCTGCCATCTTGTCAGCTAAGTCATATAAATTTTTCATGTCATAATTCTTCATCGTTGCATTCACGGATAAGGATAAGTCAACTAATTGTGTCGTAATTATAATTGTCTGCAATTCCATTCCGTGCTTAGCTATTTCATTATCCATTACAAACTCTTGATTGGTCGTAAATCGTGAGTTAAGTCGGACAAGGTCAGTTTGTTCACTTGGTTCAGTTATGTGGCTTAAAAACACGAGCGGTACGCACAAGCCATTTGTTTCTATATCGTAATATTCAGAGCAAATTGAATCTTGACTAAGTTCTTTGTCAAATACAACTCTAGCCACTTTTTCAAATAAGCAAATTATTTTTCCTTTTCCGAATGACCTGTATTCTACCCTATCCCCAATCTTAAATTCTTCCTTGATATCTTTCATAATTCTCCTCCATAATCACAAACATATTCCAACCTGCATATTGTTGGTCGCTATTGTTGTGCATAACGACATTCATAAAGCTAATCATAAACCATATAAAAAACATAATGATTATTGTATATATTATACTTTCTATAGTCTTAAATACTTTCTTCATTTCTTATCCTCCTTAAAATCCATAAAACTAAATATATGCTTAACTATATCAATCGCCCATCCATCCCCAATTACATTTGCTGCGTCATTCTCGGATAGGGAATTTGTGTATCCGCTTGGTATTCCGTGGCACTTCTCTCTTTCGGTCTTGTTCATATATCTAACACCATCAAATATTTTTCCAGTATATCCGTCTAAGTCTTTGGCAGT
>CAYLWW010000086.1:0-2613 GCA_964387585.1 uncultured Candidatus Midichloriaceae bacterium | reverse complement strand
TCATAATCATTTGAAATTGATTTGATTTGCTCCATAGTCTTAAATATTCTTTTTCGCACTCTTCAAAATGATTTTTGTCTTTAAATATCAATGTAGTAAATCCTATCGAAAAATATCTGTGAAACATTTTTATCGGTGTTGAATTTGGTCTGCTATCTATTACTGCCAGACATCTAGCTTTTTTTCTATCACTCCAGCCACTTTCCAATATATCATTTAGGAAAATCTCCTTATCCGATGTGGGTATTATATCTTTTGCGTTTGTCCAATAAAGTCTATTTCTTAAACACGGCAATGTTTTCGATGCGTTTATTTTTATCGGTTGAACTCCCATAAATTCAGTTATAAACTCAACATCTTCTTTTTTCATACTTGCCACATTTTCCATCAAGAAATATTTAGGATTTACTTCTTCTAGAATTCTATGACATTCAAAAAATAATCCTGATTTAAAATCATCATTTAAGCCTATTCTTTTTTCAGTTCGGCAGGCAATTGAAAATGTTTGACAAGGAGACCCAAAAATAACTAAATCAAACTTTTCCTTAAATTCTCCAACCTCTGTAAATAGTGTTCCATCTACATACTTAATTTTTGTCACGTCCCCAACTTGAATAGTGTCGGGATAGTTATCCATTGTTACCTGCTTTGCAATCGGTTTAATCTCTGCTGCATAATACTTATCTACTTTAACTCCTAGTTCCTCTAATGCAATTTGCCCACAAGACATTCCGTCGCATAGACTTAATGCAATTATGCCCATTCTGCCACCTCTCCCAAAAACATTGTTCTAATATTTTGAACAAATAAGTTTTCAACTGTTCCCTTTTCTTGTTTTCCAAATTCAGCAGTTAACTCTCCAAGAAATATAAACGCAGCACATCTTGCAGTTTCAACTTGTAAATCTGTTATTGTTGCCATCACGTCTTCTCCTAAAACCTCTACTCCGTATTTTCTAAACATTTTATCTATCATTTCTTTTCCTCCTTAAATTTAATCTATAACTTACTATAACATACTTTTTAATATAATACAATCACTTTTAATATATTTCTATCATTTTTAATATTATTTTTTACACCACATCGGACTTGTTGTCGTTGTTCTAAATATTTGTTTTTTACTTAACATACAAAATCTATTAATATTACCATTACACATCTCTAATTCTTCGCACCATTCACATCCATCGCATATTGTTTCTGTATGGACTAGACTTTTCCGTGATAAATGTTTTATGTTTCTAGTTTTAATATAATTATATAAACCAGATTGAGTTATGTCGTATTCTTCATATATTTCTTCAAATTTATCCATTATCTCAATTACCGACATACCTTTATCACAAAATGCAATAATTTGTTGCTCGTATTTATCATACTTGCTTTTTCTTATTCCTGGTTTAAATGTTTTTGCTTTTGGGTTCATTGTTTACCTCCTCGCTTATTTTTACTATGTGTCTACAAAAGTCTTGTGGTATTCGTGATCGCTCCATACTATTTTTTAATCCCTGCGTACCTGTTTTACTGCCTCGTGGAGCAGATTCGTGACAACTGTCTCCATTTTTACACATTGGTTTAAATTTCGGATTAGGATGATTAGTCCAAATATCAGTCGGTTTCATTCTTGTATCTCCATATTGGCAATAAGTAATTGTATATCTATACAATTCTTTCATAAAATCCATTTTTCTCATTCCACCTCTTGGATTTTCTATAAAATAATATTTTGGTTTTAATTCTGCTATTAAATCTAAAACGTGCTTATTTGTTTTATCGCAAAACTTAGCATATTCGCTTTTTGGTTCAAGATTTCCACTTTCATTTTTTATTCTATGATTGCTAATTGCAGCAATCGAATATGTAGTGCAGTCTGGACTTGCCCAAATAACATCAGGTACTCCAAATTTATTTATAATATCTTTTGCAGTTATTAAGTTTATATCCGTATATAAATCTATGTTTTTAAATTTTTTATCCCATTCAACACTAAATACTTCGTGACCTGCTTTTTCAAATTCAATTCCTATACTTTTAGTTCCTGCAAATAATTCTAATACTTTCATTTTTCAACCTCCAATCCCAATAACTGATCTATGACCTCAAACATATCAAAAACCACCTTATCCGATGTTAATTTCTCTGTAATTTTCTTTTGTTCAGATAAATATTCATTAACATCAATCCCGGATAAGTCTATCTTGCTATATTTAACATATAAATTATAAGTTTCTTTAAATAACTCTCTAACATATTCATCTTTTTTCATAATCCAGCTACCATATCTGTAAAGTCAATATATCTTTTGCCATCAACTACGACCTTATAAGTTTTTCTTTTATCTTCAGCAAATTTACAACCATCAGTGCTTTCAATCTTTTCATCTTTTGGAGTAGTATATCTTTCTTTTCTCTTAATCGGCTCTCTAATGATTTCTCCATATAGTTTTTTATGTGCTGCAATAATTGTATTAACCGTACAATCACTTAAATCTAACATCTCTGCAACATCATCTATTTTGTAGCCTTGTTTAAATAAACTGATTACCTCGTTGTCCATTTCTTCTTTTTCTTTTTCTGCTTGTGTTTTCTTCATTTTGTATTCTCCTTTTTAT
>CAYLWW010000085.1:0-5337 GCA_964387585.1 uncultured Candidatus Midichloriaceae bacterium | reverse complement strand
GCACCCCGCGCGCCGGGAGCCGGCGTGGCTGACCCAGGTCGAGGACGTGGCGTGGGCCTGACCCAGATCCCAACGGCCGGGCGTGGTCGATACCCCGGCCCCGCAGGAGTGGCGAGCGCGGCCACCGACACGCGCGCAGCGGTCGCCGGCCTGACCTACCCACAGGCCGGCGGCACCCACGAAACAGCCCGCGCCAGCAGCATCTGACGCGGGCCATAGGAGACGAGGTAATGAGTACGACGAACGTCCCCGAAGAACAGTCTACCACGGTCGAACTGCCGCCGATCTACAAGTTCCTCCACGCTGACGGCCGCGCGCCAACCGGCACCGGCCGCTACACGAAGGGGCGATACCGCAGCGTGCGCGGCGTCCTTGTGCCCTGCCGGAACGGCCTGCACGCGACGACCGCCGACAATCTCGTGCCGCACATCAACGAGACGCTCTGGCGCGTCGAGATCGACGGCGAGTACGTATGGCACGACGATTCGTCGGTGGGCCGCAAACTCGTCGCCCGGCGGATGCGGACGGTCGAGCGGATCGAGGCGTGGAACGACCGAACGACGCGACTGTTCGCGGTCGAGTGCGCCGAACGGGTGCTTCCGCTGTTTGAGCGCGACCGGCCGGGAGACTCGCGGCCACGCGAGGCTCTGGCCGTGGCGCGAAGATTCGCGGACGGGCAGGCGACGAGAGAGGAATTGGCCGCTGCATGGGCCGCTGCATGGGACGCTGCATGGGACGCTGCCAGGGCCGCTGCATGGGACGCTGCATGGGACGCTGCCAGGGCCGTTGTCAGGGACGCTGCCAGGGCCGCTGCCTGGACCGTTGTCAGGGACGCTGCCAGGGACGCTGCCAGGGCCGCTGCCAGGGCCGCTGCCAGGGACGCTGAACGACAGTGGCAGAACCGCCGCCTTGCGGACATGCTCGGACTGGCGGTGGCGTCGTGACTGCCTTGCCGCAAGCCGTCCCCGCCGGCCGCTCGCCCGTGCGAGCGGCCATCCTCGACGCGCTCGCGTGGTCGATGGACGCCATCGGCCACATCACGGGCGACGCCGCGAAGGCGCTACGGGCCGCGAAACAGGCCGACGCACGCCACGACCAGTACGCGGACCTGATCGTCCTGCACGCGCGCCGCACCGACGACGTGCGCCTGCTGACGCTGGTGACGGCGTTGCAGGAGGCCGACCGCGAGGAGGACGCGCTCTGCTACGACCGCGTGCCCCGCGTGCTGAGCATGGCCGTGGGCTGCCTGCGCCGCCGCAACACCGTGCTGGACGCGGTGCTGTCCCGCAGGCAGCCGCGCCGTACCGATGCCCGCCAGGAGGGGTTGTTCGCATGAGTGAGTATCTCAAGCGCAAGCGAGAACTGCCGCTCTGGAAGCAGTTGCAGGACCGCTGCGAACACTTCAACGGCCTCATCAACGACGTGTGCCGTGCCGGCGTCCGCTACGACGACGTGCGTGACACGTCCACCAGCCCCTACGGCTTTCCGTGTCTCGTGAGCGACCTGGACCAAACCGCGACGACGACGTGCGAGCGAGCCAAGTTCCTCACCGACGACGAGGCGAAGGCGAAAGAAGAAGAAATCTACGACCGCGCGCGGGCGCGGGCAGAACGCGAAAAGGCCGGGTTCTGCGGCCAGTGCGGCGAGAAGGTCGAGCGGAAAGCCCAGGTCGGACCGTGCATCTACAACGAGCCGTGCGGCTGCCGCCTCGGACAGGGGAGGTTGAAATGACCGCACAACGACAGGGGCACCGCTGCGTCGCGCTGCCCGACGAGGACGGACGCATTTGCTGCTATTTGTGCGGCCGGGTCCAGGACGAGGGCCGCGCGGGCGTCAGCCTCAGCAGCCGCTACCTCTCGCACGGGACCGTGCACAAAGTCGTGGAACTGGAGCCGGTTGAGGACGACGAGGTGGCGTCGTGACGCAATACCGCGACTTCCTGGCATCGAAGGCAGTTGTGGTGCGTTCGTCAGGCCGCGAGATTGACGCGGCAGACATCCACCCGTCGCTGTTCGGATTTCAGCGGGATCTCGTGCGCTGGTCGCTCCGCAAGGGCCGCGCTGCTCTGTTCGCGGATACCGGCCTCGGCAAGACCCGCATGCAACTCGAATGGGCGCGGCTGACGGGTCAACGTGCACTGATCCTGGCGCCGCTGGCCGTGGTCCGTCAGACCGTCGATGAAGGCCGCGCCATCGGCATCACGGTCACGCCGGCACGCTCGCAGGCCGACGCCGCACCGACCGGCATCACCATCACCAACTACGAGATGCTCGGACATTTCGACCCGTCCGCGTTCGGCGCGGTGGCACTGGACGAATCCTCGATTCTGAAGAACTTCGAGGGCAGGGTGCGGGCGCAACTGATCTCGGCGTTCCGCGACACGCCGTACCGTCTGGCCTGCACGGCGACGCCGGCCCCGAACGACATCGCGGAGTTGGCGAATCACGCCGAGTTCCTCGGGGTCATGAAGCGCGAAGAAATGCTGGCAGCCTTCTTCGTGCACGACGATCAGGGCTGGCGACTGAAGGGCCATGCCCGCGATCCGTTCTTCCGCTGGCTCGCGTCGTGGGCCATGAGCCTCAAACGACCGTCCGACCTGGGTTACAGCGACGACGGCTACGCGCTACCGCCGCTGGAGATCACGGCCGGTCTTGTCCCGACGACGTTCACGCGACCGGGAGAACTGTTCGCAACCACGCTCAAGGGGATTGGGGACCGTGCGGCCGTTCGGCGCGAGACGCTATCGGAGCGCGTCAACACGGCGGCAGAGATCGTCAATGCCGAGCCTGACGAGCCGTGGATCGCATGGGTGGGACTGAACGACGAAGGCAGCGAACTGGCCGCCCGCATCCCCGGCGCGGTGCTGGTCGAGGGCAGCGACTCCCCGGAGTACAAGGCCGACGCCATCGAGGCGTTCGTGCGGGGCGACTGCCGCGTCATCGTGAGCAAGGTGTCGATATTCGGGTTTGGCCTCAACCTGCAACGGTGCGCGCGGATGGTGTTCGTGGGCCTCAGCGACTCCTACGAGGCGTACTACCAGGCGATCCGCCGGTGCTGGCGATTCGGGCAGACACGACCGGTGCACGCCTACATCGTGCTGACCGAGCCTGAAGAGGCGATCTACGCCAACGTCTGCCGGAAGCAGCGCGAAGCCGAGGCGACGGCGGCCGAACTGGTGAAACACGTGGCGGCATTCGAGCGGGCCGAGATCGGCAACGTCGGACGCCGCGAGGACGCGCCGCACGGGCAGCCGATGCGCTTGCCCGGGTGGCTGGTGGGGGCAGCATGACGAACGTCATCGATCAAGCACACGGCGACGGTTGGTCGCTGTTCAACGGCGACAGCGCGGAGGTGTTGCCGGGGCTGCCGGCCGAGAGCATCGATCTGGCGGTGTTCTCGCCGCCGTTCTCGCTGCTCTACACCTACAGCGCGACGGACCGCGACCTCGGCAACTCGGCCACTGATGACCAGTTCTGGCAGCACTTCGGGTTCATCAGTTCGGAGCTTATCCGCGTGATGAAGCCGGGCCGCAATGTCTGCGTGCACGTCGCGCAGATCCCGAGCCAGAAGGCGCGCGACGGGGTGATCGGCCTCAAAGACTTCCGTGGCGACACCATCCGGCACTTTCAGGCGGCCGGGTTCACGTACCACGGGGAGGTTTGCATTGATAAAGACCCGCAGGCCCAGGCGATCCGCACCAAATCGAAGGGGCTGCTGTTCACGCAGATGCACAAAGACAGCGTTTGGTCGAGGCCAGCGCTGGCCGACTACATCCTGATCTTCCGAGCGCCCGGCGAGAACGCGGTCCCCGTCAAGCCGGACATCACGAACAACGAATGGATCGAGTGGGCGCGGCCAATCTGGTACGGCATCCGCGAGACGGACACGCTGAACGTCGCGGAGGGCCGCGAGGCCGAGGACGAGCGGCACATCTGCCCGCTGCAACTCGGGACCATCGAGCGGTGCGTGCGGCTGTGGTCGAACAAGGGCGAGACGGTGCTATCGCCGTTCGCCGGCATCGGGTCTGAGGGATTCGTCAGCATCAAGCAGGCCCGCCGATTCGTCGGCGTTGAGTTGAAGCCGGCCTACTGGCGCGCCGGCGTCCGCAACCTGCGCCGCGCCGAGAACGAGTCGAAGCCGCTTGACATGTTTGCGCTCACGGAGGTGTCCGCATGAGCGCCAGCGCGACGGCCGACATCTGGGCGGGCCTGTACTACCGCCATGCGGAGCGCGAGTGCGGGGCGTGCACACCGACGACGCCGGGCTGCTGGATGGGCCTGCGGCTCTCGCGGCTGCTCGACCGCGCCGGCCACGCGCTGGCCCGCGAGTGCGTGACTGGGGGGAACTGATGGCAGAGAACAGCGCGATCTCGTGGACGACGCACACGTTCAATTCGTGGTGGGGCTGCTTCAAGGTCAGCGAGGGCTGCCGCAACTGCTACGCCGAGACGTTCGCCAAGCGGACCGGCCGCAGCATCTGGGGGCCGGCGGCGACCACCGAGCGCCGCTTCTTCACTGACAAGCACTGGCAGGAGCCGCTGAAGTGGAACGCGGCAGCCGAGCAGGCCGGAGAGCGGGCGCGCGTGTTCAGCGCCAGCATGTCCGACGTGTTCGAGGATCACCCCGAAGTCGGCCCGCACCGCGACCGGCTGTTCCGGCTGGTGGAGCAGACGCCGTGGCTCGACTGGCAGTTGCTGACGAAGCGGCCAGAGAACGTCAATCGGATGATCCCGGAGGCGTGGCACACCAATCCGCCGGCGAACTGGTGGCAGGGCACGTCCGTCGAGAACCAGGACGCTGCAGACGCCCGCATCCCGCATCTGCTACGGGTGCCGGCTCCCGTGCGCTTCCTGTCCTGCGAGCCGCTGTTGGGCCACCTCAACCTCTGGGAATGCGACGACCGCACCGGGAAACTAGTCGGCGTTGGCATCGCAGAATCGGATGGAGAGCCGCGCCCCGGCCTTGATTGGGTGATCGTTGGGGGTGAGTCTGGCCCCAAGCACCGCCCGATGTACCTGGGCTGGCTCTGCGGCCTTGTGGATCAGTGCCGGGAGGCCGGCGTCGCCGTGTGGGTCAAGCAGGACAGCGGGCCGTACCCCGGCCGTCAGGGGCGCATCCCTGACGAGTTGATGATCCACGAGTTTCCCGTGGGCGGTGCGCGATGACGGACCGCACGGACTGGATGGGCGCGCTCTGCGTGCTTGGGATGCTGGCCGGCTTCGTCGCCGGCCTGTGGTGGGTGGCGCAATGACCGACGAACGCATCACGCCGAACGACGACGCATTCCGCGCCCGGCAGGCCCGCTACTGGCGCGAGCAGGAGCACCTGCTGCGGATGG
>CAYLWW010000084.1:0-5620 GCA_964387585.1 uncultured Candidatus Midichloriaceae bacterium | reverse complement strand
GTTAAAAATGTATTAATTTAAATATAATAGTTATAATATCATTATTTTTTGTTGAACATTATTATAATTCATTCAATTAAATATTTGAATTATAATTTGATTTATTGAACTCAATTATAATATTAGTTAGTACAATATTTTATGTAAAATATTTATAGTAAAAACTTATTATGTAAATATTTTAAAGTCTAAAATAATATAGTTTTATAATATAAATTTATGAATATTTTCTTTGTAATTTGTGGAAGTCAAAATCTGAATCTAGTTCGTCTTTATCTAAAATACCTTTAATGTATATTTTTTCTCTCAGTTTTTCTAATGAAATAAAAAGATTTTGTACTAAATCAATATTATCCGTATAGAATCCTTTTTCAAAAAATCCTCTTAGTATGTTAGTACAAATATCTAAATTCTCTTTAGATAAAAAATTCAAAACATTTATATTTTTTATATTTAACTTGGATTCCTTAATTTCTTTTGTATCGATATTTTTCTTTTTACTTTCTAGATCCACTATCATTTTTTTAGTATCCTTATTATCACAGTATTTGTCATTTTCTTCATCACTATGTGACAATTCATATCCATCACTTAAATTATCATTAAGACTTCCACTATATGAAGAAGAATTGTAGTCGTCTTTTATTTTAGAATATTTAAATTCTAATTGATGAAATTTTCTACAAATATCTCTTATAAACTTGTTATAGTAAAACAAGCATAAACCATTATACATTTTTTTATTTATTTGAATTTTTTGTTTATTTTCTATTAAAAAGTATTTTTTGAAGGTGCTTATAGTATATTCTAAAACTTTTTTTTCTGGCGAAACTCCTACTTCATGCAAATTATCCGGATTAGTTAGATCTACATAGCTCAAATTAAATGAGGCTTTAACCTGGATTTTATTATTAAGATAAAGTTTTGAATCTTTTAATTTAGCAATAATTACAAAAAATTTTCCTTTTGCTTCATTATCATTAATCATAGGGATTGCAGTACAAGAGCTAATTTCACAAATATTTCTAACTTTTTTATTATAAGATAAAAAATCTAATACATTGCATAAAACTGGTTTAGGAAGTCTTTTTGATTTAACTTTTTTGAAGTAAAATAATAGTACTTCAGTCGTAAGTCTTACTAAAGGAGAACTTAGCCAATGCTCTTTTAAGCCAAATTGATTATCTAATTCCAACAATTTATTTTCGAAATTTGTTCCGTATACTTTCTTTACCTCAATATCTCCTGATTCAATATTTATTGAGGCATTCATTACTAGAGGAAAAAACAATGAATTAAATTTATCAATATGACTTTTTAGTTCTGAAACAGATGACGATGTAAAATAATTAAACCCTCTAGCTTTAGAAACTTTTTCAGATAAGGCAATATCAACGTTCTGTCCCATTCCAGCTACTGTCGTAGAAATATTATAAAGAGTAGATAAATTTTGTATACCTTGAATTAAATCATCGTCTGTTCCCGTATCATTCATATCTGTTAAAAGTATTAGTCGTCGAAATCTTTTTAACTTTGATTTATCCTTGGCAGTAGATTTAAGCTCTTTATCAGCAGTTTCAAACATTTCAATAGATAAATTTATACAAGATGAAATTGAAGTTCCACCAGAAATCGCAATATTTTTGATACGATTATCAAAATCTTTTATGTTTTTGATAAAATCAATATCGAATACTTTAAATGCCGAGTCATTAAAAGTTAGAAGCCCTATTCTATCTTCTGGGCTTAGTTGATTTTTAAGCAATTGCAAAGCTTTTTTAGCAAGTTGTGCTCTTGTTTTAACAACTAAGCTATTTTGTAAATTATTATCCATAAAACCGAATGAAAAATTATTTTTCGAATTTAAACTATCTTTCATCGATCCTGAAATGTCAAATGCAACTAGTATGTCAATAGGAGCAATTCTGTTTCCTGTATTGTCAAATTTAGATTTTAATGTACAACCAATAATAATTTCTCTTTCTGGATTTTCATCTTCTTTTCCAATATTAGGAATTTTATACTCACTTCTTCCAATGTAGGAGTAGTCAATTTCAACACTAAGTGTTTCATTTACTTCTTTTTTAATTGGCGTTATAACTTGACTAAAAACTGCCAAATATGGTTTTTCTGAAGGTTGAGGTAATCCCATTTTAGTGCTTTTATTGTTAAAATTTAAACTAGAACAGCTATTCATCTTTAAATTTTTATTGATTTATTTTATTAATTTATATAGAATGTAACTGAAGTTATTTTTTAAGCAAAAATAGCTTTTTAATGTTTTTAATATTTTAATAAGAATGTATTAAAAATTAAGCATAACAATTATAGTACATTGAAAATGAATAACATCAACTATCTTTATAATCAATATTTTAGAGTAATTAGTTAAATGTGACTACTCAAGAAAATAAAAATTCTTTTTTGCAGCGTCAGTCAAAATTTTAATTGCCTCTTGATCACCGACTTTTGTAGCAATGTCCAATGGAGTTTTCCCATCTTTGTCTCTTGCATTTATATCAGCTTTAGCAGCAACTAGTAATTTTAATACTTCTATTTTATGGTTACCAGCGGAATAATGCAAAGGCGTTGTTCCATTTATATCTCCCATTATTTAAATCGGCTTTACTATCAATGAGCATTTTTATTATTTCTAGATTTCCTATTTTGTTGGCTATTAGTATTGGTGTGTATTCATTTTTACTTTCAATAGGATTTACATCAGCTTTATTATCAATTAAAAGACTTAACAACTTAGACTAGAATTTCTAACCGCAAAAAATAAAGAGTTATATCCTTCATGATAACCAGAATCATAAGTATCTGAGTAGTAAATTGATCCATTCATATTTACATCAGCTCCATTTGCAATTAAAAGCTTCACAGCATCAAAATTATTAAAATAAGAAGCATATAAAATAGAAGTACATCCATCATCTTTATCATTAACAGCTCCTCTAACGTTAACATCAGATTTATGAGTTATCAAAAGTTTGATTGCATCAATAATATTGTTCTTAGCTGCATGTAACAGACAAGAATAGTCAACATTATCTTTAATATTCACATCTAAGCCTTTTTTGACAAATAATTCTATTAAAGTATATTTATTATTAACGCGCGAATAAAGTAAAGGAGTATATCCGAGTTTATTTTTGGCAGTTACATCAGCATCATAGTCCAAGAGTAGATTAATCGATTCAATGTCATTGTTTGAAGTTGCCGCTAATATAGGAGTAGTGCCATCTGGCTCTTTAGCATTAATATTGGCATTATTGTCAATTAATATTTTTATAATATTTTTTCGTACACTTACTGATGAATATCTTATAGCATAAAATAATGCAGTACTTTCGTTCGTACTTCTAACGTTAACATCAACTTTATTTTTAATCAAAATGTTAAATGCTTCAATTACAAAAAGGATTGGGAAATCAATTGCGTAAAACAATGGAATACCACCGTCTTTATTTCTAACATTTACATTAGCACCATTATTGGCTAATAATCTGAGAGTGTTTATATTTTTTTATTGCTGAGATAATTAAGGGAGTATCTTGCTTATCCACATCTCTGGTATTTATATTTGCTTTATTGTTAATTAAAAGTGCTAAAATGTCTACATCTCCTAATATTGTTGATATAAAAGCAGGTGTATAGCCGTTAATAGCTTTTGCATCAATGTTTGCCTTATTATCTATCAAGTACTTAGATGCATCGTAATTTTTATTTCTAACTGAAAATAATAATGGTGTAAATCCTTCATGATTCCCATCGAATGGCAAAACTTCATCATACTTAAAATAGGTACAACTTGTATTTATTATTGCTCCATGTTCTACTAACAATTTAATAGCTTCAAAATTATCGTTTCTTGCTGCATATATCAAAGGCGAAACTCCTTTATCTTGATTTAGTATTCCGCCAATTAAATTTACTTCAGCATTATTATTTAAAAGCAATTTAATTACATCCATGTTATTATTTTTTGCTGCATAAAGTAAAGCTGAGTATCCATTATTTGCTTTTAAATTAACGTCTAATCCTTTCTGGATAAACAGGTAAATTAGGTCATAATTATCGTTTAATGATGCATAAATGAGAGGAGTATAGCCATCTTTATTTCTCAAAGTTACATCAGCTTTATTATCAATTAGTGCAGTAATTGAATCAAGATCATAGTAATGGAGTTGTGCCATCATTTTCTTCAGCATTTATATCAGCTCCATTATTTATTAAAGTGTTAAGAATATCGAGCTTTACAGTGATTGACGAATATCTTATGCATGAGAATATTGCTGTAGTTCCATCTTTATCTCTTACATTTAAGTCTGCTTTATTTTTTACGAAAAGACTAACTGCGTCAAGTGCAAAAGAAACCGGTAACAGAACTGCATAAAACAATGGATATTGTTCTTTTCTATTTTTAATATTAGGATTAGCTCCATTATTAAGAAGCAAAGACATTCCGTAAAACAAATCGTTAAAAACTGATCTTAATAAAGCAGTACATCCTTCGACATCTAAGTTTGGCTTATAACCGATTAATATATTTATTAAATCTACGTTTTTTAATAAAACTGATAGAATTAATGGAGTGTTTTTGTTCTCAATGCTTTGTACATTTATATCAGCTTTATTAATTAATAAGTACTTTGTAATCTCTAGATTTCTCTTACTTACGGCAAAAAGTAAAGGTGAATAGCCCCTATGAATTACCTCATCATAATTATCATCATAATTCAAATAATTACTTTATGTATTAACTTTAGCACCATTTGTAACTAACAACTTTGTAGCTTCAATATTATCATTTAATGATGTATACATCAAAGATGTACATCCAGAGCTAGTATCATACGTCCCTCCAACCACGTTTACGTCAGCGTGATTTTCGACTAGTACTTTGATTACGTCAATAAAATTATATTTTGATGCATATAAGAGTGGTGAATAACCATTAATATCAACAGTTTTAACGTAAGCTCCATTTTTCAATGCTTCTTCAACTTTACTTCGATCTCCACTTAAAGACGCATCTAGCAACATTTTGTTATAATCAACATCTTTCAATTCACAAGAAATTGAAGATGAAATTAACAATATTAAAACAATAAATGTCTTCAGAGTCATTTATATATCTATATACAATTTTAAGTTTTTCCTAAAATATAAATAGAATTAATCGGTGAATAAAAATTTCGCTAAAAAAATACTATTATATATTTAAATTATAACATTAAAAAAAAAATAAATGAAAAATTATGCAAATGGTCCTTATAACTATTTCGTGAGAATTTTTAGTTGAACCATAATTGATTTCTTCTTTGTCTTCCTTCTTAAGTACGAGGTGTTTTGCTTTAGGTTTCTCTAAAGTAAGATAGTTGTTCAGATTGCCACCCATATATACTTTAAACATTGTGTATATCTCAGATAAATTTATCTGTAGAAATGGGAATTTGATTATTTTTTTCTTAAACTAACCTTTGTGGTTACGGCAGTGTTTTAAGAATGCTTTTAGTAGTAGATGTCCATGAGAGTTGTATCCTGAGCAGATTGAGCAAATAGCAGGACCTAATTTCCTTAAATCATGTAGTGGTGATAGTCCAAAGTTTTTATT
>CAYLWW010000083.1:0-5673 GCA_964387585.1 uncultured Candidatus Midichloriaceae bacterium | reverse complement strand
ACAGATCTATGTGGAATTTTTTAGTTCACATAATGGCCAGTCTTCTTGCTTACTCAATGAAAAAATAATAAACCTAAAGTTACCATGAATCGATCCTTAAAATATGCTTAATCCATTATTGGGGTTAATAAAACTCTTTTTAACTCAACATTCTACCTCTAGATAACCTTTCCTTATCCCGAACTGTGGTATGATGAAAGGGAAATAGCAAAAAGTTATAATAATAATCTAAAAAAGAAAGTAATAGAATGAGGGCAATACATCCCTCTATTTTCAATCCTAAAATAATTTTATTTTTATCAATTTTTTTCTAATGACTGAATTTTTCCACTATTTCATACTTAGCATGAGAAATATCTAATATAATTTGCTTACTTAGCTCAGATAAATTTCCAAACTTACGTTCAGGCCTTAATAGCTGCAAGAAATGTACTTCTAATACAGCTCCATATAAATTTTGTTCAAAATCAAATAAATGGGCTTCTAATACAATTTTTTGATTTTCATTACACTTTTCTACAGTAGGTCTTTTCCCTAAATTAACTAAACCAAAATAACTTTCTTCGCATATTACCACTTTAGCTAAGTAAACCCCATAAGCTGGATACTCTATAGTTGCGGACTTATCATTATCTATTACTATATTAGCTGTATGTATCCCTAATTCTTTTTTAGCTAAGCCGCTTCCTTTTTCTACTTTACCTATAATTTTATAATGCCTACCCAATAATGAGTTCACAATTCCCATTGAACCTGATTGTAAAAATTTCTTTATAGTTGAAGAAGAAACATTAAAATAATTTTTTTTTAGCAATCTTATACATTGATAAGTAAAACTATACTCATAAGATTGCTCTGTTAGCATAGAAGTTGTACCTAATCGGTTTGCACCAAAATGAAAATTACATCCCGTAACTACATGTTTAGCATTTATTAGATTAACTAATATCTCTTTTACAAATTCCTGTGCTGACATTTTAGCAAACATATTGTCAAACTCTATGATAAACACATAATCAAGTTTTAGCTCCTTAAAAACAGACAACTTTTGCTCTAAAGTCAGCAATCTTTTCATTTTTTTTTCTGGGTATAATACTGATGCTGGATGAGGCTCAAAAGTTAATACTCCACTACTGTAATTAAGCTGTTGAGCTCTAAGCATGACATTTTTAATAAGCTCTTGGTGAGCAACATGTACGCCATCGAAGTTTCCTAAAGCAACTGATAATTTTTGATTAATGGTGAATTCGTTTTTGTAAGAAATTTTTATTACTTGCATAAAAACTTTAGAAAATTTAACTTTAACTTAGATATAGTATAATTTACTATATCACCTAAGTAATGTATGTTAATTTAAAATAACGAGTCTTTTTATTTTAAAAGCTTAACAGGTTATATTTATAATTAATTCGATTTATAATTAAAGTAAAAAGCTGATCATGGACAAAAATAAAAAAGCTTTAGTACTTGTAAGTGGTGGTTTAGATTCAACTACATTATTAAAGATGGTGATCAATAGCTATAAGTTTGATAGTATATATGCTATAAGCTTTTTTTACAATCAGCGTCATGCAGTTGAGCTTGAAGCCGTTAAACGTATCATTAACTCTTATGGTATTGTTAATCATAAAATTATCAATTTGGAACTAGGACTTTTAGGTGGCTCTTCTTTGACTGATATGAACATCAAAGTGCCTAAAAACGATACTTTCACTAGAATTAACAATAGCTTAATGAACAAGCAAGTATCTTCAAAAGAAAATACTAGTAATAATATTGATAATAGTAACATACCTAATACTTATGTTCCTGGACGTAATACCATTTTTTTATCATACGCTATGTCATATGCAGAAATTATCGGCGCTTACGATATATTTATTGGTGCTAATGCCGTAGATTACAGCGGCTACCCCGATTGTAGACCAGAGTATATCGAAAAATTTAACGAACTTGCTAACCTTGCTACAAAAAGAGGGGTAAGCGGTGAAAAACTTACTATACACGCTCCATTAATTAGTATGAGTAAAGCTGAAATAATTACTATTGGTACAAAGCTAGGGGTAGACTATAGTATTACTGTAAGTTGTTATGATCCTGATAATGATGGTAACGCTTGCGGTAAGTGTGATGCTTGTTTATTGCGTATGGATGGTTTTAAAGTAAGTGGAATCGAAGATCCTACTCGTTACAAAATAAAAAATAGCATGACGCATTAATTACCATCAATCAATAACTGCAAATTAACATTTTTGTTTGTAGTTTATAACAATTAAGCATAAGTATATTTAAATAGTAATATTAATAAGCTATATTAAAAGCTCCTTAATAATTTTTGAAAAATTTTAATGAACGTATTTACGTGAATAACTTTTATGGATAAATTTTCATCTTATACTAATAATTATATTTAAATATGAGGAAGCAAAATGCCACTAGTTCCTATAGTAATTGAGCAGTCAACCCGCGGAGAGCGGGCGTTTGATATTTATTCTAGGCTTTTAAAAGACAGGATAATATTCATCAATGGGCAAATAGAAGATAGTATGGCTGCTTTAGTAGTGGCTCAGTTGCTATTTTTAGAATCTGATAATCCTAATAAAGATGTGTATATGTATATCAATTCTCCAGGAGGTATTATAACTTCTGGTATGGCGATATACGATACTATGCAGTATATTAGGCCTAAAGTAAACACCGTGTGTATAGGGCAAGCATGTTCTATGGCTTCACTATTATTAGCTTCAGGTGAAAAAGGTATGCGTTATTCTTTACCTAATTCACGAGTAATGATACATCAACCCTTAGGTGGATATAGCGGTCAAGCAACTGACATCTTGATACACGCAAAAGAGATATCAAAAGTCAAAAAGAAAATGAACGAAATTTACGTAAAACATACTGGTAATAAAATATCTGTTATTGAAAAAAATATCGAAAGAGATAAATTTATGACAGCTGAAGAAGCAAAAGAATTTGGCCTTATTGATAAAATAATTTCTAAAAGCGGAGAAGCAATATGAGTTCATATTTTTATTAATAAAGATTCAAGTATAAATTAATTACAGATTCACTCTAATTACCATCCGAAACCATAGAGTTAAGCTAAAACATATGCCTAAAGTTATAATAAATAACAACGAAGTTACAGTAAATGATGGTTTGACCATTATACAAGCTTGTGAGCAAATAGGAGTTGAAATTCCAAGATTTTGCTACCATGAACGCTTAGCTATAGCAGGAAATTGCCGTATGTGTTTAGTAGAGGTGGAAAAATTTCCTAAGCCTGTAGCAAGCTGTTCGCAAGTTGTCAATGAAGGAATGGTCATTCATACAGACAGCGCAATGGTGAAAAAGGCTAGAGAAGGTGTGATGGAATTTTTGCTGATTAATCATCCTCTAGATTGCCCTATATGTGATCAAGGAGGGGAATGTGATTTACAAGATCAGGCAATGAAATATGGCAAAGGTCGTAGTAGATATTTTGAGGAAAAGAGGGCTGTAGCAGAAAAAGAATTTGGCCCTCTAATCAAAACTAATATGACTCGTTGCATTCATTGCACTCGTTGTGTTAGATTTTTAGAAGAAGTAGCTGGAACCTATGAATTAGGTGCTATAGGTCGTGGTGAGAACATGGAAATCTCCACTTACATAGAAAATTCTATCACTTCTGAACTATCTGGTAATATTATTGATTTATGCCCTGTAGGAGCATTAACTTCTAAGCCTTATGCATTTCAAGCCCGAAGCTGGGAATTACAGCACACTCACTCTATCGATGTATTAGATGCTGTTGGATCTAATATTAGAATTGATTCGAGAAGGGGTGAGGTAATGAGAATTTTACCTAGAGTCAATGAATCAATAAATGAGGAATGGATATCAGATAAAACCCGTTTTTCTTATGATGGTTTAAAATATCAACGACTTGATTCTCCTATGGTAAAAAAGAATGATTTACTAGAAACTACCTCCTGGCAAGAAGCTTATTCAGCAGTAGTAGAAATATTAAAAAAAACAAAGCCTGATAAAGTAGGTGTTATAGCTGGAAACTTAACAGACGTTGAAACGATGATGGTAACTAAAAAGTTAATGAAGCAAATAGGAAGCGATAACTACGATTGTAGGCAGGATAGCAGCGTACTAACAAATGAATGCAGAGAATCATATATATTCAATACTACCATAGCTGGAATAGAACGTTCTGACAGTTGTTTAATAATTGGTAGCAATATTAGACATGAAGCCGCTATTGTTAACGCTAAAATCAGAAAAGCAGTTGTTGATAATCAAATGAAAGTTTGGTTATTAGGGCCTGAAATAAAACTTAATTATCCTTATCAATATTTAGGCAATTCCTTAGAGGCATTAAGGATATTAGCTGAAGAAGAAAGCGAATACTCTAATAGTCTAAAAGCAGCAAAGTATCCAATGCTAATATTAGGAGCTAAGGCACTTACTAATGTAGACGCTAATATCATTTTAGATTACTCATTGCATATAGCTAACAGATTTTCGATGATAAGAGAAGATTGGAATGGATTCAATATTTTGCAGTACGCAGCAAGCAGAGTAGGAGGTCTAGATATAGGTTTTATACCACCTAAAAAAAGCAATATAATTGAAAATTCAGAAGTACTATTTCTTTTAGGAGCAGATGAAATTGATATTAAGTCAATTCCTGATTCAACTTTCGTAATTTATATAGGTCATCATGGTGATCGCTCAGCTTATAGAGCTAATGTGATCCTACCAGGAGCAGCATATACTGAAAAAGAAGCTACTTATGTTAATTTAGAAGGTAGGGTGCAAAGAACTAATGTTGCCGTTTCTCCTCCTAACCAAGCAAAACAAGATTGGATTATTATTAATGAATTAGCTATGAGCTTAGGATATAACCTAAATTATTCTAGTATTGAAGATGTAAGAGCTGAGATGCAAGAAGCTTGGAAAGGCTTTAAAATTTTAAATGTTACAAATCAAGCAAGAGACAATAATAGTTTGATTGAATTATCCCACAAAGCTTTTAATAGAAAAAAAGAACATTTCTTTAATAAAACCCTAGATATCAACAGCGAAAACTTTTACCTTGATAATACTATTTCAAGATTTTCAAGGACTATGTCTTTATGCAGCAAAGAATTAAGCTAATTTGCTCTTGGCAATCCCAGTTAGGGATTAAAAATGATGAAGATGTGCTATTGAAGCAAGATAGCGGATACCTCATTATAGATTCATCAAAAAACTAATATAGGTAGCCGGATGAAGAAAGATATTACGGAATTATTTGTATTTGTCGATGCTTTTTATAAAGCGATTGATGTATGGCTAGAGGGCCCAAATCATTACCAGAGGAAAAATTGCGCAAATCCAAGAGAACACCCGAGATAACCCTATCTGAGATTATAACTATTGAGCTTTGATAGCATCAATCTCTGTGTAAAAACTTTAAATATTTTTAATTACTCTTATCTCCTTCCTAATCCATTATTGGGGTCAATAGAGAAAAAATGAGCTCAGGCCAAAAATATTAGAAGAACTATAAATTGTCAAATTGACGGGCTTTTTCACCTCTATCTATCGTGATCTTTTTATACTACTTTGGTTATAAATTACATTACCTGAATTCGGTATAAGCTTTTAAGCTGGATGATGTAAGTTGTGGTTTTTAGT
>CAYLWW010000082.1:1513-5716 GCA_964387585.1 uncultured Candidatus Midichloriaceae bacterium | reverse complement strand
CAAAAAACTTTCAGATATTTCAAAACAAATAAAATCTTTTCTAAAAATATCCCCAAAACATCTCTCTTAACTCCTTCCTAATCCATTATTGGGGTTATAAATATCGACACTACCTAAATTAATAATTGACAATTTATATTTATACTGTAGGTTGTTTTTTTATAAAAAACTATACAACTCAAAGTATTTATTATTATGAAAAATACAGAAAAAAATACAGAAAAAAATACTAATGATACATCGATAGTTTCTGTTTCTGTACAGCAATTCGCTAAATATCACAACTATAATAAAATTGTGCCTGCACATCAGCTAGATTTTTCTGATACTCAAGCAGTAGCTAAAAATGGCAGATTAACTGCAGGAGCTAAGGTTGAAGGTGAGAGAGTAATTGCAAAATATCAAGAGTTATTGAAAGATTTTAAGGCAGGTATCCAAATAGATCTAAATAATCAGACTGTTAACTGGCTTATTAAAGAAGGCAGGGAAGATGGAGAAGTGCTTTTTCGCAATCCTCCTGTTTATTCATATGTCGAAGCATATGATGTGTATGAGTCAGTAAGCTCAGCTCAAGATGCGACAATACCTTATGCATTTTTTATGCTTAGGTATATACAGGCTGGAAATGCAAGGTCTTTAGAGCCTAACTTTACAATAACAACTGATAAATCTAAAAAAATTGCTTACGATAAATTAGATGTTTATAAGATGTTTGACTATTATAAGAACGGTGATTTGAAGGTGATAGAGAAAAATAATAAGGTATCTGAATCAGTAAAAACGTTATTTAAACATAACTCCGGGCAATTTGAGTTAAATGTTCAAAATATATATTACCATAATGCTGATATGTGTAATTATTTAAAAGATGTGGATGCAAAATTACAGGTTCATACCTGTGTTAATTCTGGAGGAAGAGGTCCAGAACAAATATTAGAGATATTATTGTGCCTTGAAATATTTCATTCTTTTACTAATAGTAATCTTTGTCCTGAATTGAAAGTAATACCACAAGATGATCTGTAAAAAGATCAGGGGGGCAGATTTTTAAACACATAACTCCTATTAATGTTTACAGTATTTAATAGGAGGATTTATAACTATTATCAATTTTATTTGATATTTTTTAAGAGCGTATGCACTCTATAACTAACGTGTTAACTGCAAGAGATAAGGTTAAAGCTTCAAAAGTAACTGAAGAATATTTGGCTTTATTTATATGTTTGGCTGAAAGTATTAAAATAGATCTAAATACTCAGGCTTCTCGGTGGAGTGTTAGAGAAGGCTTGAATGAAACGCTGTGTTTTCACAATCCTCCTGTTTATTTATATGTCCAACAAAATGATGTGTATGAGTTAATAAGCTCATCTCAAGATGCATCAATATCTTACGCATTTTTTATGCTTAGGTATGTACAGGGTGAATCTGCAAGGAAGTTAGAGCATAACTTTATCCTAACAACTGATAAATCTAAAAAAGTTGCTTACGATAAATTAGATGTTTATAGGATGTTTGAATATTTTAAGGGAGGTAATTTGAAGCTGATAGAGAAAAATAATAAGGTATCTGAATCAGTAAAAACCTTATTTAAACAGAACGCGGATCATTTTAATTCTCTTGTTAAAAATGTATACAGCGATAATACTGATCTGTGTAATGTTTTACAAACTGTGGAGAAAAATTTACAGCTTGGTATCTGTTTTCATGCTCCAGTAAATGCTTCAAGGGAATTGTTAAGCGCGTTATTATGCCTTGAAATATTTCATTCTGTTAATAATGAAATATTTTGTCCTAAATTATTAGCACCAGATGATTTGTAAAGATCAGAGGGGGGCAGATTTTTAAACACATAACTCCTATTAATCTTCACAGTATTTGATAGGAGTACTTATAGCTATTATTAATTATATTTATTTAATTTTTTTAAAAGAGGTATGCACTCTATGAGTAAAATTGTAACTAGAGATGAACACAATAGAAATGAAACACTAGAAAAAAAATTTATTGAGATAGGTGATCTAATTAGTCTTTTTAAGCATTACTTGAGTTTAGGTCAAATTACTAAAGCATTTTCCACTGCGTTAAAGCTATCAGATAACAAAGAAGCTGCTTTATTTCGCGCTAATATCATTGTATCGAGTAAGAATTCCGAGTATGATCCTCTAGCAGAGTTAAAGAAAGCTTACGATGAAAAAGAGGCGGATTTTCATCTGGCTAAGATATTTTACACAAAGTATTCTGAGTCTGCTATGAAACTTTTTGGGTTTGATAGAAGTAAGTTTATTGTATTTTTCGATGAACCTATCAGAGATGAGTGCTTATTAGGACGATTATACAATAAAGCAATATTAGTACACCCTGATTATGATAAAGCTACTAAGCATTATTATCGTTGTAAAGACGAAGGCTATGAAAAGATTATTGCATATATAGATTTGTTACATAAAAAATCTAGTGTTTCATCACATTTTTATACTAAGATGGATAAGATGGAATATAGTGCAAATACAAATATCGAAGACATATACCACCTAAGTATTTTTTATGGTTGGGAGACAGATAAAGGAAATGAGATCTTATTGTCTATAGTGAAACAATGTGAAAAAAAAGGTGAGTGTAATAATAATATAATGGGGGAGATATATTCTAAATATGATAGTATGTTAGATTTAGATAAATCTTTATCTTACTATGAAAAAGCAGCAACAAAAGATAATGATGCAGTTTCTGCTTTCAGATTATATGAACATTATAAAAAAGAACCAAATTACGATTCATCTATTACTTGGTTGAATAAATCATACGAATTAGGGTATTATATTTCTTCTGTAACTCTAGGAGATCATTATTTAGAAAATTGCATAAAAACCCCAACTAAAGATAATAATTCTGCTTCTATAGTTAACAAGCTTCTTACTTGGTTTTCTGGCTCTACTTCTAATGGTTGCCAATATAATATGATTAAGTCTTTTTATAAAGAGTACTTAGTAATTAATAAAGATTCGCTAAATATTAATATAAAATTAGCTTACACCTATTTTATTGAATCAAAAGAGAATACAGAAGTTACCAATTACTTAAACAAATCAGAGAAAGGTCAAAATATACTCAATTACATTGCTATTAATACTGCAGATCAAGTAACAGGAGTTTTTATTGATAAGTTAATGCCTTTAATATTTGAAGATACTATCGCGTGTTATCTTTTATCTCAAATTAATATTAAGTTTAATATAGGTGATAGGTATTTAAGTTCTATAAAAGATTGTATTGATGCTAAATATGAGGAAAACCAATTTTTACGATATCACAAAGCTCTGTATTTGAAAAATGAAAAACAATATGATAAAGCCATTTCTATTCTAGAAAAGATTTATACAGCCGATTGGTCATATCATTCTGTAGAAATTAGTGATCCAGATTCAATGATTTACCAAATGCTTTCTCAAACTGATCTTTTTAATAAGAACAAGATATTATTAGAAATAGCTAAATCTATAGGGTCTCTTTACAAAGATACCAATAATAATGCTATGGGATATCATTGGTATTGTGAAGCTTTTTCATTAGATAATAATGATATAGAAAGCCTTTATGAGTGTTCTGCAGCTGTATATCATCAGCATGATATTTAGCATCAAGACTTTTGCTTTATCATGAATAAAAGTGATGCTTAATAGTAAGGCTAAACAATATCTATAGTTCTGATTTTTCTTTTAGATCTCATTCCCCGAAGGCTTGCCCCGAGGGGAATTTTATTAGCTACAAAGAGTCAAAAGAACCTTTTAACAAAAGAACAGAGAGATTACTCTTTAAGTTTAAAGCTTGATTGCAGGAACTTATATTTCTGAGATGGTATATCAATGTATTTGATAAAATTTTTTGTTTTATTTTTTCTTCTATATAGTGAAAATTTATATGCAGATGTTGATCATGATTCTTTTGTTGCTGTTTTTCATACGAGAAGCTTAGATCCTCCACAGTTTACTGAATCTTCTTTTACAAAGCTTTTAATGCCAAATCGCAGACATTTTGTTCCATCATTATGTGTGAATCCTGATATAGTATTAACTAAGGCAGAAGTGTGCTCTGTTGAGCATAATCAATTTATTGCAGTTGTACGTGAAAGAAAGCGTCCTTGTTTCACAGGCAATGGATTAGAAGATTATGTCTTAACTAAGGATGAAATCTGTACTGTAGCCA
>CAYLWW010000082.1:0-1413 GCA_964387585.1 uncultured Candidatus Midichloriaceae bacterium | reverse complement strand
TTGAAGAAGAGAAAGAACTTACTCCTATTAAAACCACTATTGAAGAAGAGAAAGAACTTACTCCTATTAAAACCACTATTGAAGAAGAGAAAGAGCTCACTCCTATTAAAACCACTATTGAAGAAGAGAAAGAGCTCACTCCTATTAAAACAACTGCAATAGAAAATCGCATATTAAAGCAAGTTATTCCTATCGAAATAAGTAATGTAAAGAGATTCTTATTAAAAGAACAAAGCGATGTTATTATCAACAAAGAAGGTGGGGCAACACAGTGTAAAAATTGGAGAGTTGCTCTATTAAACTCAAATGATGATTATAGCAATAACATATTAAAAGAGTACGTTGATTATATCAATAATAAGCAACCAGTACAAAACGAGATAATAGAAAATTATTTCAGTTACATCAACAATATTTTATATCCTAATAAAATTAAATTACAGTTTGATCATAATAGCTGTCTTGTTCTTTTAAAATATGAAGAAGTAAAGGGAGATATTGCTTTTAGATTAAATGAATTTGAAGATGAAGAAAATATATATAATAGTGAAAAATTTAGTCTTATTGCAGCAAAATATAATATATGGAAGAAAAATGATCATTTAAAAATCATTTTTAATCAGAAAAAGCAATACGATATAAAATATGGCTCTTTATTTAATATAGCACCTAATAAGTTTTTAAAATTAAATTTTTCTTATAATAATAATTACTATTTACCAAATTTTCCTTTAGAGAATTTTATAAATTATGAATTTATTGATCAAATAGAAAATCGTATTTCAATGTATAATATGGGATTAAACATTGAATTCTCTACGTTGCAAAATTTCAAAAGAGAATATGCAGTTGGTTATAAAGCAGTTTATAGCATGTATAAGGGTGCTATATATAATAATGAAGAAAAAAGATCGGTTAAAAAATTCTATAATAATTTTTATGCATTAGCTGAATATAAGGATTTAGGAATGTCATTTTATATTAGCCATACCATTGATCTAAATAATATATATGCTTTTCTTTATAAAAAGGATACTCGATCATATTTTTTTAACCTTCTACCTTCGTTTGGTTACTACTACATTAATAATGGTGATAAGAAAAAAAAGATTAATTTTCATTATCTTGGAATAACGCTTGGTAAGAAAATATTAAATAATAATCATGAATATATAAAACTATATACAAGTATAGAATATCTAAAAATAGTAGATAAAAGTATAGTTAATTCGGTAGGGATATCATTTTTAACTAATGGTGGTACTTTTTACACCGATTTCAAATTTCTTTTTGGTAAAAAACAGCAAGGAGTAAATCTAATATTTAGAAAAATTTTTTAAAATTAAGATGGCTGTCCAGGTATAGTCATTCCAGTTGAGATTAATATGAATAATTGATATAAATAAGGGATGT
>CAYLWW010000081.1:0-5978 GCA_964387585.1 uncultured Candidatus Midichloriaceae bacterium | reverse complement strand
ATATACCATACTATAAGCGCAAGTTACGTAAACGCATAATATGCTTGATAGTAATATCATTTTTTACTGTAGGCTTTTCTATAATTCTAATTAAGATATTTAGTGAAAATATAAGTTTTTTTCTAACTCCTTCAGAATTAAGAGAAAAATTACAAAATGAAAAAGAAAAGATTAGCAAAGTAGAGTTAAAACTAGGAGGGATAGTAAAAGAAAATTCTTTAAGATATCAAGATAATATTTTTTACTTCAATATAACTGATAATAATTATACCATAACAGTAAAATATAGTGGGATGCTGCCAAGCTTATTCAAAGAGGGGCAATCCGCAGTTGTCTTAGGAAAGTTCAAAGATGATGTATTTATTGCAAAAGAGGTTTTAGCTAAACATGATGAGAATTATAAGCCACTAAACTCTAAAATAAATTAATAACTACTTGCATTAAAGTGCTTTGAAATTTAAAATTAAGCAAAATACAAAATAGCTCAAGAATTATTATGCTAAACTATAGAATATTATTCATTTCAAAAGCTATTATTATCGAAACAGAAGCATAGCAAATGAGATAATGACTGTGCTGCTCATACTTTTTCACGGTCCCGTAAAAAAATCTCTTACATAAAGTTACTAACTTCTACTAATACCGAAATAAATGGCCCTGGTAAACTTTAGCGGTAATTTAAAACCCTATTTATCAATAATAAATAAATCACCTAAATGCTCAATACTATAGTAACTAGAACTAAAAAACGGGTTAAAACTTCTAAAGGAAGAAAAATATCTTCTACTATATGGTTACAAAGGCATATAAATGACCCATATGTAGGATTAGCTAATAAATTAGGCTATAGGTCACGCGCTGCTCTTAAACTTGTAGAAATGGAAGAAAAATTTGGTTTCTTAAAAAAAAGTCATGAGTGCATAATAGATCTAGGGTCGGCACCTGGTAGTTGGTTGCAGGTTATTAAACAAAATACCAAACTCCAAACTTTAGTGATAGGAGTAGAGATAAAAAAAATGAAACCAATACCAGGAACTATAATAATAGAAGGAGATTTTACTAATAAGTCTACCATTGAAAATATAGAAAAAACTATAAATAATCACAACCATCATCATAAAGAAACAATAGCAAAACTGAAAGAAGGTATGCCCATAGTAGATTGCATACTAAGCGATATGGCTCCTGATGCTTGTGGAGATAAAGACACTGATCACACAAGAATAACAAGATTAATAGAAGAAGCTATAATATTCACTCAACATCACCTCAAACCAGGCGGAGCTTTTATCACTAAGCTTTTTAATGGCAATAAACAAAGCTACTTATTAGCTAAATTAAAAGAAATCTTCACTAAAGTAGAAATTTTTAAACCTAAAGCAAGTTATAAAAATTCAAGTGAAATATTTTTAATTGGCTTAGAACGCAAATAAGCAATACCATACTAGATAAATTGAAATATTAACAAAAGTTTAGTATGATATTATCAATAAAACTCTAAATATCTATCTGAATACTAACAATATCAGTTGCATAACAAAACTTAATTCTATTAAAGTGATTCAAACATATGCCTAAAACACTATTTGGAACTGATGGTATTCGTGGTACAGTCAACCGCTATCCTATGAACGCTGAAGTAGCATTAAAATTTGGTATGGCTTCAGGCATATATTTGCAACAAAAAGACTCATCTTCTATTGCTTTAAGTCAACCTCATAGGTGGCGTGCTATAATAGCAAAAGATACAAGACTATCAGGTTATTTAATTGAACCAGCTCTTACTTCAGGATTAACAGCTGTAGGAGTGGATGTTACTTTGGTTGGACCCATGCCTACTCCAGCAGTACCAATGTTAATCAAATCCCTTAGAGCTGACTTTGGGATTATGATTACCGCTTCACATAACCCTTACTATGATAATGGATTAAAATTATTTGATCGATATGGGTTTAAGCTATCTGACTACTGTGAGCAAAAGATACAGGAATTAATATTGGGAAATGAAGGAATTGAAAGCAATCATAGTTTTGAGCAATTATTATCTACCCCCGATAAGTTAGGTAGAGCCAGCAGATTAGATGATGCGCCAGGCAGGTATATAGAGTACGTTAAGGGTTCATTTCCTAAAAATTATAATTTGTCTGGACTTAGAATAGTACTTGATTGCGCTAATGGCTCAGCGTATAAAATAGCCCCGACAATATTATGGGAATTAGGTGCAGAGGTAATAGAAATAAATTCCGAACCAAATGGATTAAATATTAATGAAAATTGTGGATCTAGCCATCCTGCTGGGTTGAGTAACAAAGTCAGCGATACAAGAGCTGATATAGGTATAGCATTTGATGGAGATGGGGATAGAATATTAGTATGCGATGAATATGGTAATGTAATACCAGGGGATTACGTAATAGCATTAATCGCTAGTTATCTCAAAGATATAAATAGTTTAAATAGTAATGGTATCGTAGCAACCTATTTATCAAATGGAGCTTTAGAAAAATACTTAAACAGATTAGACATAAAATTACATGTCACAAAAGTAGGAGATCGCTATGTAGCAGAAGAAATGCGCAAACATAATTGCAATTTTGGTGGAGAGCAATCTGGACATATAATTCTAGGAGATTATAATACTACAGGAGACGGAATAATGGCAGCACTACAAATACTAGCAGCTATGAAATATAGACAACAAAAAGCTAGCGAGCTTTTTAAATTATTTACACTAAATCCACAAATAAACTCAAATATCCCATTTACTCAACATAACCCTTTAGAACAAGAAAATGTATTAGAAGATATTGAAAAGATTAGATTAGAGAATAAAGATGTAAAAATATTAGTACGCAAATCAGGTACAGAAAAAGTAGTAAGAATTATGGTAGAAGGAGAAGAAAGTAAAGAAATAAAACATATAGCTGAAAATATAGAGAATATAATAACTAACGCAGTGATAAACTAATATTTAATGCTTAAGCTAAGCAGAATTAAATTTTTTAATTTTACTATTATTAGTATTATATAAAATTTAAAAATTGCTAAAAATACCTCAATATGAAATTAATATTTTTATAAAAATAACAAATAAAATGAGCAACTTAACACCTAAACAAATAGTAGCAGAATTAGATCGATTTGTAGTTGGTCAACATGAAGCCAAAAAAGCCGTAGCAAGTGCATTACGGAATCGTTGGCGCCGTAAATTTGTTGATAAATCTATTCAAGATGAAATAGTACCACATAACATTTTAATGATTGGCCCTACTGGAGTAGGAAAAACAGAAATAGCCCATAGATTAGCTAAACTAACTAATAGTCCTTTTATAAAAGTTGAGGCAACAAAATTTACTGAAGTAGGATATGTCGGAAGAGACGTAGAATCAATAATTAGAGATCTATTAGATTCAGCAATTAATCAAATAAGAGAAGCTATACGCAAAGAAGTAAAAGAAGAAGCAATAATTAAAGCGGAAAAAAGATTAATAGAGACAATAGTAGGCAACAGTGCTAGCGATGAAACCAAGGCAAAATTTTATCAAAAATTCAAAGAAGATAAACTAAATGAAAACGAAATAGAATTAGAAATACAAGAAGCATCAACTAATAATCCAATGCAAACATTAGATATTCCTGGAGCACAATTAGGAGTATTAAATTTAGGTGATATCGTTAGTAAAGCATTTGGACAGAAAAAAACTAAGCTAGTTCGTATTACAGTACAAGAAGCATATAACTACTTAATCAGGGAAGAAAGTGATAAGCTAATTGATGAAGAAAAAGTTATTAGAAAAGCAATATCTGCAGTAGAAGAAGATGGAATTGTCTTTCTAGACGAAATAGATAAGATAGCTAGTAACAACTCTTCGCACAAAAAGGGAATTAGTGATGAAGGAGTACAGTGCGACTTATTACCGATAATTGAAGGTACTACGGTAAATACAAAACATGGACCTATACAAACTAAACATATACTTTTTATCGCTTCGGGAGCTTTTCATACAGCTAAACCATCAGATCTTTTGCCAGAATTACAAGGTAGACTACCTGTACGCGTAGAATTACAACCATTAACAGAAGAAGATTTACTAAAAATCTTACGAGACCCTATTAATAGTTTACCTAAACAATACCAAGCTTTGCTAGCGGTTGAGAAAGTAGAGTTAAATTTCACTGAGTCAGGCTTGACTAAAGTAGCTAATTTAGCAGCTGAGATCAATTCAAAGGTAGAGGATATAGGAGCTAGAAGACTGCATACTATATTAGAAAAATTACTCGAAAATATTAGCTTTGATGCCAGCGATTGTCCTGATAGCAGCGTTGTAATTGATGACAAATATGTAGAAGATAATTTAGATAAATTTATAAATACTAAAATAGATGTTTCTAAATTCATATTATAAAAAATATAGATAAGAAATAAGAATTTGGTATAAATAGCAGAGCAAAGTAGGCAAATTCATACATGATCGATCAGTATAACTTATCAAACCTTTAGTTGTCATAGATGCATAGCAATTTAGGTTGAATTAGGTATTTGAAATAAGAAAGAAATAGCATTGTATAGTTCATTAAAATTTGCTGAGTTATATTCAATCAATCGTTTCATATTTGAGTCAAATTTCTCTACCCAAGTGTCAAATAACAATGTGTCATAGATCCCATTAAAAACCCATTTGAGCTATCACCTCGTTATTCAACAAATTCCCAATAATATTTGTTTTATCGTAATATTACCCTCTTTTTTACCAATCAAGCTTCTCACTTTTTTTACTCTATCCACTGTTTTTACAACTACTCATGGTAGTGTCGACATTTAAATTTATTGTGTTATAATGTTTTAATATCAATGCATGAGGTTAAAATGTTATACGACTTAAGAGATGATCAATGGGCAAGAATCAATGACATCTTGCCTGGGAAGAGTGGTGATAGAGGTAGGAGCGGATATAACAATCGCGGCTTTATAAGAGCAGTGATGTGGGTAGCTAGAACTGGATCTCCATGGAGATCGCTTCCTGCTGAGTATGGCAAATGGTCTACTATCCACAAAAGGTTTATGAGATGGGCAAAAGCTGGAGTATGGCAGATGATATTTAATACCTTAGCTGTGGATAGTGATAATGAGTGGCTAATGATAGATTCTACTATTGTCAGAGCGCATCAACACTCAGCAGGTGCTTTAAAAAAATACAGAAACTGGTATGCAAGAACAAGGGCTAGGAAGGTCAAAGGGAGTGTTCAGCAGCAAACTCCATGCCGCCTGTGATGCTCTTGGCAATCCTGTAAGATTCTTTGTCACAGCAGGCCAAAGGTCTGATTACATAAAAGCTTTGGATTTGGTAGAAGGCAGAGAAATGGAAGCGCTTATAGGGGATAAGGGATATGATGCAGATTATATGGTTAAGGCTGCTAAAGATGTTGGAGCGGAGTCTGTAATACCTTCCAGAGCCAGAAGAAAAGCACCAAGAGAGCATGATCAAGAACTGTATAAGGAGCGGAATTTAATTGAGCGCATGTTCAATAAACTCAAGCATTTTAGGCGAGTAGCCACAAGGTATGACAAGCTTGATATTGCATATCTTGGGTTTGTTTTTATAGCAGGAATTTATCTATGCCTTAAATAAATGTCGACACTACCATATCAATACCACCTTCATTAATATATATACAAAGAATTTCATGCGGTATGTCTTTTTTATTATTGACTTCTTGGTAGGCAGTAAGCTTCTCTTCGCTCACTTTCGCATAGGCAAAGTTTTTTATAGCTATATCCCCATATATTTTAAACCCCAATAATGGATTAAGCATATTTTAAGGATCGATTCATGGCAACTTTAGGTTTATTATTTTTCATTGAGTAAGCAAGAAGAGTGGCCATTATGTGAACTAAAAAATTCCACATAGATCTGTGTCTGGAATGTTCTATCTCAAATTTGTTTTTCAGATAATCAAACACAGTTTCAATGATAGAT
>CAYLWW010000080.1:0-6188 GCA_964387585.1 uncultured Candidatus Midichloriaceae bacterium | reverse complement strand
TTCTCCATGTATTATTGTCTTCATAATATACACCATAATTCTCTGGGATCAAACAGCTAGAAAATGTAGCAAATCTCGATAGTATGCCGCCGACCGGAAGCTTTGTTATAGTCCTGCCCATCAAAATCCAAGATGGTACAGAAGCGCCAGTAAGACTCGTTGGATTAATCGAAAGAGAGTATAAATGAAATTGAGATTTAACTTATTAATTTTCCTAATATTTTCTTGTATAAGCTTAAGTAATGCTTATACTTTGGAAAGCAAAAAGCTTGATATGTTTGACAAGAGTCGAAGTAAAAATGTACCTGTGGTTGTTTATCAAGGAGAAACAACCAATAAGCACGTTGTAATTATAAGCCACGGTTATAGTGCTAAAAATACAGAATATTCATTTATCGCCGATAGCTTAGCGGCACGTGTATATTTTGTAGCGAGCATTCAGCATGATCTTGAGACAGATAAGCCTCTTCCTACGACAGGAAATCTATTTGATAGGAGAAAACCACTTTGGGAACGTGGTGTTCAAAACATTTTGTTTGTGATGAATGAACTGCAAAAAATAGAACCACAGTTAGATCTGAACAAAGTGATTTTAATAGGCCATTCTAACGGCGGCGATATGTCTATGATGATGGCTCAGCTTTATCCAGATAGGCTATCAAAGATTATTTCCCTTGATAGCAGAAGGTATCCTTTCCCAAGAAATCCGAAATTAGAGATTTTGCGTTTTGGAGCTTCAGATGATGAGCCAGATGAAGGGGTCGTGCCTGAGTCTGGTATTCAATTTGTGTGATCGAGGAAGTCCGGAAATTAAGGATGAAATTAAAAAATCAATTATTAAATTTTTAGATAGGTAAATTATGAAAAAAGTTGAATTTTTAATTCTAATAATATTTTTACTATCCCTTACATTTTGGATTTATTTTAATACTATAGGAGAAAAAGTGGAATTGCTTAGTGTTGGTGCGCTCTGTTTTCATTTTATTACATTTCAATATTTAGCTATTCTTTTGGTTGGATTTTATTGTGAAAAAGAAATATGTATGGCAAATTTTTTGGGCATGCTATTAATTTTAGCATTTTTTGGTCTTATATTTACTTTTTTGTTTTTAGCCTTTGAAAGCAAGGATATACTTAGAGCATTATTTGCTCCAATATACCTGACTCTAGTGTTCTCTCCTCTTTATTTTTTCTTTTTGCCAGTACATTTACTCATAATATATATCCAATATAGTGAAAGTATTGTTACGTTATCAAGATATCATTGTTGTATATTTTATGTATTATTAGGACTGTTACTAGCAGCATCAATAGGCTATTATGTATCATTTGAATCAATAATAGGGCCATCTATGCCAGGAGTAATTTAGTAGGTAAATTATGAAAAAAGTTATTTTATTTGTATTCAGTATTATTTTATCAGCCAACATAGCGTTTGCTGCTGAAAGCTGTTTTATAGCCAAGGACAACAGTGTTATTATTAAACGCGAAGGCGATTGCAAGATACGTTACTCTCCTTGTTCAACTTTTAAAATAGCTTTGGCTCTCATGGGGTATGATGTTGGTATTTTAAAAGATGAAATGCATCCCTCGTTCCCGTTTAAACCTGAGTATGAAGCGTTCTTAGAATCTTGGAAAGATCCACAGAATCCAACGAGTTGGATGAAAAATAGCTGTGTATGGTATTCGCAAGCGTTAACTCCGCAGCTTGGCATGAAAAAATTTCAAGATTATGTAAAAGAATTTAATTATGGCAATCAAGATATCTCTGGTGATAAAGGGCAAAATAATGGACTTACCAATGCATGGCTTTCTAGTTCTTTGGAAATATCACCAAAGGAACAGGTCGTCTTTTTGGAAAAATTGCTTGCAAATAAATTACCAGTCAGCAGGCATGCCCAAAGTATGACAAGAAATATTGTTTATGTTGAAGACCTTCCTCACGGCTGGAAGTTATATGGCAAAACAGGAAGTGGTTACCTATTAAACGCGGACAGAACGCAAAAGCTTGAAATAAAGCATGGTTGGTTTATTGGCTGGATTGCAAAAGGCGATAAGAAAATCATTTTTGTTAATCATATAGTGGACGATAAAAAAGAAGAAAAGCATGCAGGTCCTCGAGCTAAAGAACAGGTCAAAGAGAAATTGCTACAGTTAATTGAGCAAATTGAAAATTCAAATAAAGGTTAAGCATGAAGAAAGTTATTTTATTTTTATTCTCTTTCATTCTATGCGCTGGTACTTCATGGGCAAACCAGCAATGCTTTCTTGCAAAAGAAAATAGTAAGGTTTTAAAAAGTGAGGGTGATTGTGCAATTCGCTATGCACCTGAATCTACATTTAAAATTGCTTTGAGCTTAATAAGATTTGATTCCGGCATTCTAAAAAGAGATAGTAGATCTTCGTGGTTTTTGCCAGAGGGGGCCGATCCTTATATTAACGTTTATAAAGATTACCTGAAGGACAAGTAGATTTTCTGCAAAAGGTAGTAGATCGTAAACTTCCTATAAGTAGGGCAAGTTACTATAAGACAAAGAATATTATGTTTATTCAAGAAATGGCTGGTGGTTGGAAGCTCTATGGTAAAACTGGAAACGGAAAACAGTTTGACAAAGACGGAAATAAAACAGATCTACAGCATGGTTGGTTTGTTGGATATATTGAAAAAGGCAATCGAAGAATTGTATTTGCAAGTCACATAGTGGATAAAGAAAAGCAAAGTACCTTTGCATCATTTAGAGCTAGAAATGACACATTAATAAAACTCTGATATCTGATTGATGAGCTTGAGAAATGAATAATTTTAATCACGTCAAACGCTTTATTCTCACTGGCACTCCAGGCAGTGGAAAAACCTTTTTCATCAAAGAGTTAGAAAAATTATGGTATAGCAAATAACATATAATTAGTGACATTAGAAGATATTTCTTATATATTTTGCTTAAAAAGGTATAAAAGTGGCATATTCATATGATTTAAGAATAAAAGTGATGCATTATATAGAGTCAGGAAAGAGAGTAGAAGAAGCAAGTAAAGTATTTAATATTAGTAGGAAAGTAATTTTTGATTGGAAATTGCTCAAGAAAAACACAGGGGATGTAAAAGCAAAGACTGGCTATCAAAAAGGTCCAGATAAGAAGATCAAAGATATAGATGAATTTAAAAAATTCTTAGAAGCAAATTATGATAAATCAAGTAAGGAATTAGCTAGTCTTTGGCCAGAGGAGATTTCTAACATGACGATATGGCGCCTAGTCAGGAGGCTTGGTTATACATATAAAAAAAGCCTATCTTCATCCCAAAAGGGACGATGGATTAAGAAGTGAGTTTATTAAGAAAATTAAGTTAATACCGAAGAATTAATTGGTTTTTATTAATGAATCTGGCATTGTATATAATACTTGCCTTGCATATGGTTGGAGCTTGAAAGGTGCAAAATGTTACGGAAAAAAGCTTATCAACATAAGTCTAGAATAAGCATGATTGCAGGACTTTGTGATAAAAACATTATAGCACCAGTAATATTTGAAGGTAATTGCAATAAAGATGTTTTTGAAGCTTACTTAGAGAATATGTTAATTAAAGAATTAAAACCATGACAAACTGTTATTATACCCCAGTTCGGAATAAGGAAGGAAATGATATGTAAGGAAAGATTGTGTATAGTAGAATGTTGAGTTAAAAAGAGTTTTATAAAGAACAGATAAATAACTCAACATGAAGAAAGATATCACAGAATTATTTTGTATAATAGATGATTTTTGTAAGTTATACGAAAAATATAAGAGTAAGAAGCTACTGCTTTCTGGTGATATGATAGGGAAAATTATTCATCAAATGTCATCATGAATAAAACCAATAGCAGTAGCTATAGAAGATCCAACATAATAGATGCCATCTACAAGCTCGTTAATTCCATATGTTACACCTGATGTTACAGAAGATCCAGCGTAATAGGCGCCTTCTGCAAGTTTAGTAGTGCCATATACTGCTCCTGATGCTATAGAAGATCCAGCGTAATAGGCGCCTTCTGCAAGTTTAGTAGTGCCATATACTGCTCCTGATGCTATAGAAGATCCAGCGTAATAGGCGCCTTCTGCAAGAAATTGAGTAGTATCAATGAAGTCTAATATTGTATGTTTTATTCCATAATAATAAATATTTTTAAATATTATAATACCAGCTGCTATACAAACAACTTTCTCCTTGTGATCCCATAATGGAGAAAAAAAATCTAATGCTATAGTATGTTTAGTATCAACACTATGTTTAGTATAAATACTATGTCGAGTATCAATACTATGTCGAGTATCACTAAGGTTATCTAACCCTAGATTCATATTGATATTATGTTGAGTATTACTAAGGTTTTGTATTGCATTAGCAGCATTATTGAGGGCGGGAGCGTTTAGTGGATTTGCCCACTTCCATATTCCATCTATAATGTTTAGTGGATTTAGATAACCCAGTATTGTTTCTATCATTTGCACTTCTCTCTAAAGTTGTTATTTTTAAGTTAGCTATATTACTGTTATATAGTTATATAGTCTTAATTACCAAAAATTTACAACCTGAAGTAAATCATTATTATAAATATATGTCAAGTTATATTAAGTACAAAGCTGAATCTTCCCTATGATATAAGAATGTATACTAAAAACCTTATTTATCAGAGGGTTACATGATTTTAGAAAGGGGGGGAGGTATTTTATAAAACATCTTTAATACGTGCTAGATGTTTATAGCTCTTATGATGAAAATTATCAGAGGCTTTATAAGGAGATAGATCTTTATAAAATATTTCTATTAAGCGGTGCAGTTCTTTTTCTATAGAACTTATTGGAAAGACAATACTTTTTTCATTAGCTATTTGCTGCTTACCATTAATTTGAATATGTCGAGCTTCTATTGTATCTTGATTGAGCGCTTTCCCTAATAATAGCCCCTTTATAGCTAGTTTAGGTTTTTTTTCTGAAAGTAAATCTTTGTTTGAGAGTAATTGACTTATTCGATAATCGGTAATTAAGGCCAAATTATTATTTATTCCTAAGTCAACTCTGTCAATTTCTCCTTCTATTATTATATCGATTTGATTGCCATCATAACTTATTGGAATTTTTAATATATGTTTCAATTTACTGTTAGATATGATATTTTCTAATCTATTCTTTTGCTCATATTCGAAAAGCCATTGACAAATACGCTTTAATCTTTGCTTCCATATTTTACTTATAGCTTCATTTTTTAAACTAAGGTCGTTTAAAACGCTTTCTTGTATATATAAAAAGTCTTTTTCATAGTTTATATAATCTTTATTTAAGCTTTCATTTTTTATTAAAAAAGATATTATTTCATTAACTAAAATAGCAAACTCATATTGAAATGAATCACTGTCATTTAATTTAGCTATGGGTTTTAGTTTTAAGATGAGTTCTGCATAGTAGCAATAAGGATTTTGTAATAACTTTTCTATAGCTGAAATGGATAATTTTTTAGGTCTATGATCAAAGCTAGGGGTTGGCCCTAAAGTTATTGGATAACTAGATTTTTCTTCTATTCTATTATCACAACATTCTGTTGCTATATTATGTTTAGTTAATAAATTTACTCCATTACTTTTATAAAACAAAAGCAATAAGCTAAGCCATCTACTTGGAATATTTATACTACCATTACTGCTATTATAGCTATAGCTTAGAATAACTTCTTTGCCCGCAAATAAAAGACTATTAAAGTCAAATGCACAATAACCTATTTCGTAATCTATACTTCTTGCTTTTATAAAGGAAGGGTATTCTTTAGATTCTTCACGAGTAAATTTGCTAATATAATTATGATCGTACTGTACTTTAGGGAAATTATTTTCTTGCAAACTGCAAATGATTATTAAATCAAAATTTTGAAATCTAGCTTCTATAGGAGTCGAAATCGTTATAGTCTTATCGGACATGCTATCACTAGCATAATGACATTTTTGATAAAGCAATATTTTTAGTGTTTCACTATACTCGCTATTTTTGAAAAAATTCTTTGTACTATCATTAGTAATATATTCATTATCGAACTGGTAGCTTAATAAGCTGTTTAGTAATGCTAATAATTGAGTAATATATCTTTCGTTTATTTTAGAATTATCATTTTCATATACTGTATTACTATGGTTAATTTTAATTTTTGATTCAAATATT
>CAYLWW010000079.1:0-6329 GCA_964387585.1 uncultured Candidatus Midichloriaceae bacterium | reverse complement strand
ACTAAATACCACAACTTACATCATCCAGCTTAAAAGCTTATCCCGAATTCAGGTAATTTAGGGAGCCTATGTTCATAGGTGGACGTCAGCGAACCCGCGAAATTTGACAACGCAAATGTTGAAGTCTCTTTGATATGAATTATGTAGAAATTCACAACTTCATTTCTGGGTATTATGCATATTGCTAGCAGTGCTATAAAACTCAGCGATATTGATAAAATCATCAACACTAAGTTCTTCAGGCCTTTTACTAGGATCAATTCCTAATTTATTAAAAGCTTCTGAAGAATTATCAAGGCATTTCCCTAAAGTGCTTTTTATCGTCTTACGCCTTTGAGAAAAAGATATTGAACATATATGTTCAAGTTGTTTTATACCGAATTTCTTTGTTGCTAATTGATATGGAGATAAATGCACTACAGTAGAAACAACTTTGGGCTGAGGCCAAAAAGCCTCTGCAGGGACATCAAAAAGCTGACTAGACGAACATAGCCATTGGCTAAGAACACTAAGATATCCATAACTCTTACTTCTAGTAGGAGCTGTTATACGATCTGCCACCTCTTTTTGTAACATCACAGTAATGCCAGAAATTCTAAAATTATCCGATAAACTATGTTTAAATATTATTTTTAACCACTTATAAATTAATGCTGTCGCTATATTATAAGGTAGATTAGCTATTATCTCTACTGAGTAAGGAGGTATTAATCCAACATCAGATAAGTTATTTTTAAATTGATTATCTATTAAATCAATTTCATCAATTATCATTGCATCAGCATTGATAATATTAACTCTATTGTTACTTAGCTTAGCTAATTGATCGAGAATTGGTAAAAATTGCTGATCTTTTTCGATTGCAATAATTTTTCGAGCATTGCTGATTGATAATATAGAACGAGTCAAGCTACCTAATCCAGGTCCTATTTCGATTATAACAGAATTCGAAGTATCTCCAGCTGCTTTTACCATATGATCAGTAAAAGTATGATCAACTATATAATTTTGCCCTAATCTTTTATCGGCTTTAATATTATTATTTTGTATTAATTTACTAATAGATGGTAAATTTGAAATACGTTGAGCTACAGTTATTTTGCTTTTATCTAACATAGTGTTATATTGTATATGGAATTGAAAAAATCTAAATAACTATAGTATAAAGAATAATACATTAAATTTAGTTATATTCATATAACTTGCTGCACTTCCTTCACTTCTGGTACATAATGCTTAAGCATATTCTCTATACCATTTTTTAAAGTGATCGCAGAACTAGGGCAGCCAGAACATGCTCCATGCATACGTAAATAAACTATTCCATCTTCAAAACGATCGAACTCTATATCACCACCGTCTTCAGCTACTGCTGGCCTTATTTTAGTATCTATTAACTCAATAATCTGAGCTATTATTTCATTGTCAATACTAGGTGATTCATTAGCTTTTTGATATGATTTAAGCTTTTCGGACTCATTTACAAACTTTTGTCCAGATAAGATAAAATCCATTATAGCAGATAATACTAAAGTTTTTAACTTATACCATTCAACTTCGCTAGATTTAGTAACAGAAATAAAATCTTTGCCTAAAAAAATACTACTAATCCCATTATCAATATCAAATATTTGCTTAGCCAAAGGAATGTTTTTAATATTATCGCCATTACGATCTATAGTTAAAGCTGAATCACCTAACTCCAAAACATCAGCTCCTGGAAGGAATTTTAAAGTATTTGGATTAGGAGTATCTTGAATTTGTATAAACATTTATAATTTATAGAATATAGTAGATTAAAAATAATTAAGAATGCTAAATATTAACAATAGTGAATTATATTATAAATTTATTATTATGTTAAGTTATCAATGATAGAAAGATAAAAAATTCTTCAATGATCCAGCAATATCATATTTTATTAATTAAGGATATAAGATCGAGATACTTAGTAGTAGATAAAGATTTTGTCGCTCATTCTTAGGTTACTTTTATACACTATTCAATTACTTATAACTAGGAGGTAATACTTTTATCGCTACTTCTTATATCTATTCGTTATGAATTAATTGATATAGTGTGAAATTGTGATAATTTACTTTTTTCTTATTCAATTCATACATTAAAAGTAATAAATAAAATGGCAAATAAATTAAATATCGGTGATCAAGATAGATCAGATGATTCATTTTTATCATTATCATATATAGGGCCTATAATACTAAGTACCAGTATTGGATTCGTTATGGGAGGGCCAGCTGGAGCCATAATGTATTTACCACTAAGTTTATTAGATAGCTACTTGAATTATAAAATAGGAAATCATAATTACTTAAGTCGTACTATCGTTTGGAATTCTATATTAAAAAAAGCTAACCTTCCTTATCTATCTTCTCCTTGGGTTTCATTATTAGCGTTATCTCCTTTAATTTCTTATCTTACAGAGGATTTTTTAGATTATAAGACGCTTAGCAGCGATATTGATAGTTTATTATCGGTAAATAAGTTATTTGATAAAGAAGAAGTATTATCTAAAAAAGAACTGATGAAAATATATGATAAGCTATATGATGATCCTAAGGATGCTTTTAATACCATACTAAAAGATTCAGAGATTTTGGTAGCAAATCCTTTTTTAATGAATCTTACTGGAATTCTTAGCTTAGTAATAATTACTAATATCTTAGACACCATGTTTCTTCTTAAGATGACAAATTATTTAGATGGTAGTTTAATAAATAATATCATTAGAAATAACCCAAATACTGATTTTAAAACATTGACAAAAAAAGGAATTTATGTCGCTGGTATTTTTTATGGTAAAAAATTTTTAGATTCTATAATCAAAGCTTCTTACGACTTATTAGCACAGAATCAAAGACAAATTATTTTTGAAAAAACTATGGAGATTGTATTAGATGAAGGTAACTGGAAAAAATTCCCGACCTCAGAAAAAGCAAAAGCTTCGATGATATCTTTATTCCATGATCTAAATCATATTAGCGATATTGTCGTATCTAAACTTGAGAATCAGTCAATAGTAAAAGGTCTTCTTGCCTTTAGCTACCTTCCTGAATTGATTGTTATGTACTTACCAAAGATACTATTACTGCAATGGCTAATACCATGTTTATCACTTTATACGCAAAGTAAGTATAAAATAATATCTGAAGCTTATTCTAAAGAATTAGAAATGCGATATCATATATATGATAATATACTAGAAATTGCTATGAGAGATGCTAAGGAATTTAATCAATATAAATATGATCAATACTTATCCATAAAAAACTCAAAAGAATCTGAGATAATATATATAGATGTGATAGATAAAGCTGCTGAAGAATTAGTAGATACTATGTATAATATTTTTGATATTTTTTATTTTGGCAAAAAGTTTTTGGATGGGGCAACTAGTATTGATAAAATTATTCTAGAAAAGCGATATAGTGAAGATTTATTGAAATTTTTATTAAGTAATACTAATTATATAGGAATGAATTCAGAGCTTTTGGTAGTTCAGAAAAGGGTAAATGAATTCTTTTCTATCATAAATACCTCCAAAGATCCAATAAGCTTTATCCAGATCGGTAATAATAATGAGGGAAAGATAATTTTTAAAGATTATCTTATTAGACTAGATGGACAGCTTTTATTGAAAATTGATGATTTAGAATTTCAAGCTGGCAAGCATTACGCTATTACTGGAAAGTCTGGTTGTGGAAAAACAAGTACTTTAATAGATCTTAAACATGGTTTGTCCTCTCCTTTATCTAGTGATGGGAGTATTTCTTACCCTGATATTATAAATCAAAATAAAGCTAAATTGATGTTTATTGACCAAAACAGTTATATGCCGTTAGATTCTACTTTATTAGAATTAGCTTGTTTTCCTAATTTATTGAATAAAGAACAATTAACAGAGATGAAAAGCAAAGTTATTTCCTTATTTAAGGAACTTGAAATAGATGAATTTATTAATGACCCTAATAATAATGAAGGGTTATTATCGAGATTAGATAGCAAAGACTTTAAATTAAGTGGTGGGCAAGCGAAAAAAATTTTAGTAATACAAGCTATATTAAATCAACCTACTATACTTATTGCTGATGAAATAACTAATGGATTAGATAAAATTTCGTTGATTAAGGTGCAAAATGCTCTTAGCAAGTATTTACCTAACACAATGATTGTTTTTGTAGATCATCATGCCGAAGATAACAATTATGATAACTTCTATGATTACGAGGTGAATTTTAGTGGAGGTGGAACTTCTATAAGAAATATCGCTTCAAAATCTGGTAATATAGAAGGGCTTATATATGAAGCGACAGATTATGAGAATAATGACTATTGTGTAATTAGCCAATTTTGGTCAAATCATATAGATCAATGTTAATTATTAGCTTAATCTGCTTTTTGTATTACCCTGCATTTTATAGATGATTTAGCTAAGTTAATAATTTTATGTTATGGCAAAATTATAATAATTCATATTATATTTAGGTTAATTTTATTATTAATTTAAACGAAATTTTCAATTCAATAATTGACAAAATATTAGTATCTAGTTACTCATTGAATATGCTATCTAATAAATTTAGTATAAATGCCCGATCAAAAAAATAATCAAAGTACAATATCTATAAACTTTGGACCTCAACATCCCGCTGCGCATGGGGTGTTAAGATTAATACTTGAAATGGATGGGGAAGTAATAGAACGTGCTGACCCACATATAGGATTATTGCATAGAGGAACAGAAAAATTAATAGAACATAAAACTTATCTACAAGCGATACCTTATTTTGATCGCTTGGATTATGTATCGCCTATGTCTCAGGAACATTGTTTTGCTTTGGCAGTTGAAAAATTATTGCAATGCAAAATCCCTCCTAGGGCACAGTATATCAGAGTATTGTTTTGTGAAATAACCCGTATACTCAATCACTTATTAAATATTACTACTCAAGCGCTTGATGTAGGAGCTACCACACCATTATTATGGATGTTTGAAGAAAGAGAAAAAATGATGGAGTTTTACGAACGTGTTAGTGGCGCTAGGTTGCATTCTGCATATATCAGACCAGGAGGGGTAGCAAATGATTTAGATGATGAGTTGATGGCTGATATCGCTGCTTTCTTTGAGAAGTTTCCTAAGTCTATAGATGACCTAGAAGGAATGCTTACAGAAAATAGAATTTTTAAGCAAAGATTAGTAGATATTGGCGTTATAACAGCAAAACAAGCTTTAGATTGGGGGTTTTCTGGTCCTATGTTAAGAGGATCAGGGGTGCCTTGGGATTTACGTCGCTCCCAACCTTATGAAGTATATGAAAAATTAGAATTTGGTATACCTATAGGTAAGCATGGCGATTGTTATGATAGGTATTTAGTTAGAGTAGCTGAAATTAGAGAATCAGTAAAAATTATCTTTCAGTGCATTAATTCTATGCCAAGAGGAGATTTCTTAACTAATGATACAAAAATTTCCCCTCCAAGTCGCTTAGAAATGAAAACCTCAATGGAAGCTATGATTAACCATTTCAAGCTTTTTACCGAAGGCTATAATGTTCCAGCTGGTGAAACTTATACTGCTGTAGAAGCGCCTAAAGGAGAGTTTGGGGTATATTTAGTAGCAGATGGAAGTAACAAACCTTATCGTTGTCATATAAGAGCTCCAGGTTTCGCTCATTTACAAGCATTAGAGTTCTTAAGCAAAGGTCATATGCTAGCAGATGTTGTCGCTAATATTGGTACTCTTGATATAGTATTTGGTGAAATTGATAGATGATATAGCCAAATCGTTAATAAAGTGTCATACCAGGAAAGAACTGAATGGTTGATCGATGGAAGAAGGTGTTTTGCAACGAATTTTCTTAGCCTAAGCCCATTTTTTTCTATGAGGTTCAAATCTATACAACACGCTATCGATTATTCTTTTAATATGTAAGATATATAAGGTAATTTACTATATATCAATTATCCATATCAATAACTAATTGAATGACTATATTTTACAACCTGTAAAGCATATCATCAAATTAGTTATTGATATAACCTGGGATAGCCAGAACCTTAGAAAGTAAAGTATAGTAAATTACCTTATATATAGCTAAAGCAGCATAAAAAAGTCATGGTAGGTAGGTAGGTATTAAAGATTTCATCAATGGAGCAATTTTTAGTACGTCTAATATGTTTAGCTTGAGCCCATTTTTTCTCTATGACCCCAATAATGGATTAAGCATGTTTTAAGGATGGATTCATGGTAACTTTACCCCAGTTCGTGATAAGGAAAGATTGTGTATAGTATAATGTTGAGTTAAAAA
>CAYLWW010000078.1:0-6739 GCA_964387585.1 uncultured Candidatus Midichloriaceae bacterium | reverse complement strand
CCCCAAGGAGACTTCAACATTCGCTAGAAAAATGAGCGGTGAGCTTCCGGAGCCTATATTAATAGGTGAGCGTCAGTGAAATTGCGAAATTTGACAACGCAAATGTTGAAGTCTTAAAGGTATACCCCTAAGCTTCTCATCACTTCTCTAGCAGCTCTTCATTTTTTAGTGGTATAACCTTTTCATAGCTTTTACAAAAAGAAAATATTCCGCATAAATATTTCTGCCATAATGTAGGCATTAAGTGCTCTGAAACCTTACCAACATTGATACAGGCGTGTATTATGCGAACCTGATGCTGATCAATATTACTAATAATAGCTAAATGATACCTAAATAGAGGAAAGCTAAATAATAAAATACGTCCAGGTAATAAATTATTATTTATAATCGGCCAACTGAAAAAATGCTTTGGAAATTCCTTAAATAACTTATCACCATCTATATTATGATCATATAGATTATAATCATGTAATGTCAGTAACTTATAACTTAAAATAGATATAGCTTTAATTTCATCAGCTATGCCGATAATTAAACCTAAACAATCACAACCAATATTTTTAGTCCTAGCTTGAAAATGAAAAGGAGTACCTAGCCAACTACGGGCAGATTTAACAACTTGCTTTGAAGCAGATATATACACTTTATTAATAATTTAATATTATAGATTTATATCAAATATTAAATTATTAAATATAACTTAGGAAGTATACTTAAGATAAATAAAGCTTCAGAACTCCCCTACTCTTTATTACGATTTTTTTAATTCTACAAATTTAACTTCATCTAGCATACGAGTCTCTAAAACATTGTTATTAGAATCAATAAGCTGCTTTGCTGTCCAACTAGTAGCTTTATAGCACTTATTATCTTCATCCCAAACCATATAAACTTTTGCTAATTCACCTGGTTGAAAAGATATATACCATCCACCAACGTATCCAAGCTTGGGTAATTCATGCCAACAAGCTAGTATAGTATCAGAAGGTTTTAAATTACCTTTCAATACCTTATCAACTTTTAACCAAGCGTTATAAGACGCTACTGTATAGTTAGAATATGATTTATCATCATCAGCAACTCTCGTTACTCCTAAAACAAGAATCTCACCTACAAAATTACTATGAGACAACAACTGTTCCTCATCCATAGGAGCAGGTAATGCAGCAGCAGAAAGAGAGCCATTGATTTGGATCATCATTAAATAGATAAGTAAAAATAAACACTTCATAAATATTTTTAAAAGGAAAAATTACTCTTTTAGTATTCAATCATCCTTATCTAACACTTCATCAGGAATAACGAAGTTACCAATAACTGTTTGGACATCATCGCTATCTTCTAGAGCTTCTATAAACTTTAAAACTTTAATTGCGCTCTCATTATCTAAATTAACTTTTACATTAGGTTTCCAAGTAATGTTAGCACTTTTAGCTTCACCAAACTTTGATTCTAGTAGTTCTTTAACCTTATTGAATTTTTCTATAGTACAAATAATTTCATACTCATCGTCTGTAAATGCGCAATCATCAGCTCCTGCTTCTAAAGCATATTCTAACATTGAATCAACATCAGTTACATTGCTATTATAAATAATCATGCCTACGTGTTGGAATAAATAACTCACACTACCTAACTCACCTAATGATCCCCCAAACTTAGTAAATGCAGATCTTACTTCACTAGCTGTACGATTTCTATTATCAGTCAACCCCTCAACAATTATCGCAGTACCATGAGGTCCATAACCTTCATAACGAACCTCTTCATAATTATCTCCTACTTCATTAGACTGAGCTTTATTGATAGCATTTTCTATCTTATCTCTAGGCATATTTATGTTTTTAGCATCTATTATAGCTCCTCTAAGCCTAGGGTTAAATTGCGGATCTGCCCCTCCGATACGGGCTGAAACTATAATTTCTCTCATTACTTTAGTAAACATTTTAGCTCTTTTTTTATCTTGAGCTCCTTTACGATGCATTATATTTTTAAATTTAGAATGCCCTGCCATATTTTGAAAATATATTTATATTGATTGAAAATGATTAAATTGAATGATGATTTTATCAATAAAAGCTAGCTTAATTATTAAAAGTAATTTTTAAACCAATTTAAAAACTGACGTTTTATTGAATTTTCGCCCTTACTATTATTTCCTTTACGGTTATACTGATTATTACTTAACTGTTCAGCTATATGAATTAACATTCCGGTAGCTGTAGAGAAGCTCAAATCATTTATCGTAGGATCAATCCCTAGTAGTGACTTAGGAGTAGCCAATCTAACCTTAGTAGAGAAAATATGGCTAACTAACTCCTTTAAACCTTGTATACTAGCACTACCTCCAGTAATAACTATTTTATTATTTAATTGATTACCGCTTCCATTTAATTTTACTGCAATTAATTCTATAATTTCTTCTATCCGAGCACGAATTATTTCAATTAATAATGCTCGACTTACCATATTAACTTCATTATTTTCTAAGTCTCCAATCGGAACTTCTATTACTTCGCTACTATCATTAGTAGTAATAACAGTACCACCAAATAAGTTTTTTATGCGCTCAGCATTAGCAAAACTAGTGCATAAACCTTTAGCTATATCATTAGTAACATTAATACCACCTAATGGTATCCCATCAGTAAAAACTAATTGACCATTTTCGAATATAGAAATAGAAGTATTGCCGCCTCCAAACTCAATCAAAGTTACTCCAAGTTTCATTTCATCAGGTGATAAACACGCTAAACCACTAGCATATGCAGAAGATATGTAATTCTCTACTACTAATCCACATTTAGCTATGCAATTTGTTATGTTTAATAGTGTATTTATAGGTGAAGATAATACATGAGTATAACATGTAAGATTGTTACCATATAATCCTATAGGGCTTACTATACCGCTATTCCCATCTAACATGTAATCATAAACGAAACTATGTATTATCTCTATAGGTTGTTTTTGATAATGATTTAGCATCTCAAGAAGCAACTTATTTAGATCTTTATAGTTTATTTCTCTACCTACTATATTCATGTCAGAAGTGATTTTCTGTGATAACAGTATGTTGGAAGATATGCTAACATATATCTTTTTAACTCGCTCTCCAGCAGCTAATTCAGCAGCCTCAACGGTTTGAATAATGGAATTTTCAGCAGCTTCGATATCGGTAATTATACCAGCCCATATTCCTTGTGCTATGTGATAGCCGGTTCCTAATACCTCTAATTGTCCATCTGTTTGAAGTTTAGCTATTAGACAGACTACCTTAGAGCTACCTATATCCAAAACAGCTACAATGTTATTGCGTTGCAAGAGCATCGTCTAATAATTATTTCAAGTATTTAAATTTTTATTATTGAAGTTTTTATACTTTGTTTTATCAAACTTAACAAATGATAATTATAAGTAAAACTTCAACTAGTGATTATGACGCTTAATATATAAGCGTTTTGGTGATAAACGTAAATCGATCATTTCAACATCTGCAAACTCTTTTTGTTTTAGTAAATAACTTAACTTTTCAACTGCTGATTCTATGTTATTGCTAGGTAATTTTATTAATGTACCATTATTTAAAAAAATATTCCACCTACGCTGATTGATAAAATACAAAGATGCAACTTTATCATATATATGATTATTAATCAGTAAATTTTCTAAATCTCTAAACTTAAAATTAGCATTATTACCAAAAATTATTATATACTTCGATTTATCAACATTGCTTATATTGTCTCCAACTACATCTCCTTCTTCATTAATTAAAAAAAACTTATTTCCATTTTTCCATATTGCTCGAGGTTGATGTTCAGTTACATATATATTTAATATGCATGGTAGCTTTAAAGTGATTTCAGCACTCTTTACTTGCATTAGCTGATTTAACTTACCTATCATAGAACTTAATGATAATTCTGTGATAGACTGGCCTAAATAAATATCTATATGATTTAAAATATTATTAGAATCTAAACTACTATTACCATATATATTTATTTCTTTCACAACAAATTGCTCTTTTAAACTAGTTATAGGTTTTATCAACTTCAAAGTCGCTTCATAAAAAAACGTATGTAAATAAGAAAGTGATAATATTAAAGCTATAAAAGAAATTAACTTTAACTTGATAAACCTGCTTTGATTAACTCTAGGAGCTATTATCCCTTTGATACTTCTAGTATGTGGATTATAACTAACGTATTTTAATACCACAATATATCTCTACCGTAATTAGTTTTTTTATAAAGGTGATTTTTATAAATTTATAATAACATAACTTAACATAAAATCTGTTTTTAAACTTCCCTTTATAAGAAAATATTACAAAAGCTTAGCAATTGGCTGTTTAGTAAAGCATAATATAAGACATTTTGGAGAACATGTATAGTTTATAAATTAGCAAAAATCTATAAATTAATATTCTTTTATAAAAGAATATCTTAAACTTATTCTCTTATTTTGATATATTAAAAGATATTGCTAAAAATGAATTTTTACCTTTAATATCATTTATATGTGTGAACATTATTTATTAAAAAAATGCCTAATATTGACCAATTTGAAAAAATTGTTAACCCTAATGTTAATTTAAATAATCCTATTAGTAAGCATGATAGAATAGTTTTAGCAATTAACTCTTTCACAGAAAATGATGAATTGATAGGAATTTTAGATAACTTTAAAAAAAAGTATGATGAAAATCCTAATATACAAGGTATCAGCTCATTTATCTGGCAAAATTTAAAAACTATCTTGTCATTAACGGCATTAGTATTAAAGAACTGGGATGCAACTTGGGAACTTTACTACGCTTATTCATCATCAGAATTTTCTAATACAGAATTAGCAGAGCGTATTTTAAAGGAAACCAAATTACTTGATGTTGTTCAGCAATTAGGTTTAAAAGAAGAAGGTGAAAACATTAGTTTACTAGAAAATCTTGCTAAAACTTTTTCTATACCTGAAAGTAATCCGTTAGGCATAACCGATCTAAATACTTTAAATAAAATAGCTAATATACTGAATAATAAAGAAAAAAGAGAAGAATTATTAAATTTAGCAGAGGGTTTTCTCAAGTGCGTTAATACAAAAGAAGGGGAAAAAGCTGATTGGTTAGGACAAACTAGTAAATTATTAAAGTACATAGCTGCAACTCCAGAGATGTATCAATTACTTAGCGATAAACTACCTTATGCACAAAAAGAATTTACTAAGACTTTATTTACCATTGCTAATCAAGAAGAAGTAGAAAGAGGAGAAAGCCAAACAGCAAAAATGGTATTGTCTCCTTTAGGTAAGAGGTTACTAGATAACGGCATTATTAATATAGCAAATAATAAAAATATAGAAGATCTTAATTTTGAGGTGAATGTAAGTAACAGAGTAAAAAAAGAGTTAGTAGATATTAATGATAATAAGCGAAAAGTGAAAAAAAGCACAATATATGAATTAGATCCAGTTGATTATGATAGTAAAATATTAGCAATTACTGATGGAGAGAATAAACAATTAGATCAAAAAACACCTAATAATCTATTTTATTGCTTACTGAAATCTGATAATCCTGATTCTTTAATGCTAGGTTTAAGTAATGTTGTTGAGTCTCTTGATAGAGTAAATGAACAAGAGCAAGTAACAATAAAGAAATACGGAAAAGTTATTCGCGACTCTTTAAATTTAATTAAAGATAATAAGCAACTTAAAGGGTTTATAGCAAGTAGTGAAAATATTACCCAGATTATAAAAAGCGCCGTTAGTACCAGTTATCCTGAATTAGCTGCTGCTATAGTTGATGAAAGAAATAATCAGTTTATCTTTGGCTTAATATCAACAGTATTAGATAATCCTATAGTAGTAGAAAAATTATTAGAAAATTTAGAAAATCAAACAAGTACAAAACAATTGATAAATGAATTACTAGATATTCAAATACTTTCAGCAATAAAAACAGATAGTGAAGCATATACTAAGTTAGTAAAAGCTGTAGTTAACTCATTAGCTCCTAGTGCTACTCCTGATTTTATAAAGGAAAGGATTGGCTCTATGGCTGCTGCTATAGATCCTCAAGACCTTAAAGCTTTTGCTAATAGTTTATTGGATGAGAAAAAATCTTCATTTGCAAAGGTCAATGAAGTAATAAAATTATCATTTTCTATAGCTAAAGGTGATAGAATTAGTGAAATTGATACTCTTGATTTTTCTAATAAAGAATTAACAGGATATCAGTTTAAATCTATTATAGAAGGGTTACGTAATAGATACGGAATAATGACAGATGATGTAAAGGTAAATTGGGAGAATACTAAAGTAAAAGGAGATATAAATGATTTAGATCTTTCAGGCCTTAAATTAGGAAATATTGATTTATCTGAAGTATCTTCGATGAAAAATTGCGATATAAGCGGTACTGAAATAAATATTCCAATGAGATTTAATCAAGATATTAAGCAACCTGATCAATATAAATTACTAGCTATAGATGTGACTAAAAAAATCTGGCAGAATTTGTTTGGTGCCGATACTGTTAATTCTGGGCGTATAGCTGATTCTATAAAATTACTTAATTTTTTAACTGAAATTATTAATACTTTGCCTGAAAAAGAACGCAAGCAATTAGAAGAATCCTATAAGAGTTATCCTGAATTAATCACTGGAGAAAAAAATAAAAACGGAATTGCTGATATAATTTATAATGCTACTAGTTATACTAAAGTTGGTATCATTA
>CAYLWW010000077.1:0-6898 GCA_964387585.1 uncultured Candidatus Midichloriaceae bacterium | reverse complement strand
ACATCCCTTATTTATATCAATTATCCATATTAATGTCAACTGGAATGACTATAGTGTGGACATTTGTTTAAGCCATAGATAAAATTCCTACTACTATAAAAACAAACCCAAGATATGCAATATCAAGCTTGTCATACCTTGCGGCTACTTACCTAAAATGCTTGATTTAATTGAGCATGCGCTCAATTAAATTCCGCTCCTTATACAGTTCTTATTCATGCTCTTTTGATGCTTTTCTCCTGGCTCTGGAAGGTATTACAGGCTCTGCTCAACATCTTTTAACAGCCTTAACCATATGTCTGCATCACATATCCCTTATCTCCTATCAGCGCTTCTATTTCTCTGCCTTTTACCAAATCCAAAGCTTTTTTTACGGTATTATTAAGAGCATCACAGGCGGAATGGAGTTTGGTGCTGAACCCTCCCTTTGACCTTCTTAGCCTTTGTTCTTGCATACCAGTTTCTGTATTTTTTTAAAGTGCCTGATGAGTGTTGATGCGCTCTGATAATAGTAGAATCTATCATTAGCCATTCATTATCACTATCCACCGCTAAGGTATTAAATATTATCTGCCATATTCCATTAAAAGCGCTCTACATGGTACCTGACCCACATCACTGCTATTATAAAGATAACCACTACTTTCCTCTATATCCACTTTTTTCGATCAAAATATCTTTCATTACTTCCGATTGATGCTGGATATATTACAACATAAAAATATTAAATTTTCACACAACCTAAGCGCTATATCGTTATGTTAGAAATCTCTTCTGGCCAAAGCCTAATGATATATCAAAAATTAAATTCACTTCATGAATCTACTGCATTGTATTGATGCTACCCATTAACCAATTAATCTAAACTCAGCATAGTAATTTATTTTGATGACATAATAACTTTCTTATTACTTTTGAGACTATTATAGCATTTTTATCTCATCTCATACTGCTATTACTGAAGTCTACCGAAAATGACATATTATTAAAAGTTTTTTCGGTAGACTTACAAAAAGCAAGAGAATTGTTATATACTTCGATAAGATTAATTTTGCTATTTTGAAATATTATAAATTATTTTCAATAATATCATGTAGTTAAGCATTTTTATAACGCCTATTCAATTGACTTATAGTGTTAACTGCAATTTCATCCTAGCTACCAGCTTTAGAAACGACTACCAATGCTTCTCTCAATAAACGATCTCTTATGATATAACCTGATTGTATAACGTCTATTACTATATTTTCCTCACAATCATTTGTTTGGACATGAGATATTGCCTGATGATAACGAGGATCAAATTTTTCCTCTTTAGGATTGATCTTGCTAATACCTTGTTTTTTAAAGGTGTTTTCTAATAATTTTATGGTCATTCTAATACCTTCAAGAAAACTCTTGCTTTTATCGTCAAGATCATTTTCCTGGCCAAGATGTTGCTCGGCTCTATAAAGATTCTCTAATACTTCTATTAAATCTCTAGCAAATTCGCTGATAGCAAATTTGGAATTATCTTCCAATTCACGACTATATCTTTTACGTATATTATCATTTTCAGCTTTTTCTCTTAATACCGATTCTTTTAATGCCTTAACTTCCTCTTCTAGTTTTTTAATATTTTCTGATAACTTGCTAATTTGATTTTCAGCATTTTCTTCTTCATCAGTTGTTCCGTTATCATAACCATCCATTTTAATCTCTGTGTTTTTATCCTCTTCCATTGCTTTTTGAGTATCTTTTTGTTCATTGTTGAACTGATTTAGTTCTTTATCGTTCAGGTTATCTGGGTTTTTATACATATAAATTTAATTCCTCAATAAGTTAATTATTTGTTTTTAGACTAAAGTTATTTTATCACTTTTTATAAAGTAGTATTCTACCAATATTAAAAATCTTATTCAATAAATTAGATTATTTTTAGACACTTAGCCTTTCTTATTCGTTTATTGAAAAAATACTAATTTTAAAACTCTTAACAGCTAATTATTTTTAGCTTATTATCTTCATAAGTTATTTTTGCTGTTTTACCCTCACTAATTTCACCTGATAATAACATTTCCGCTAGTTTATTTTGTAAATGATTTTGTATAATTCTTTTTAGAGGTCTAGCTCCATATACTGGATCATAGCCTTGATCAGCTAACCATTGCTTAGATTGAGCATCTATGTCTAACTTAATTTGCTTGGTTAATAATAAATTTTCTAGCTTAGAAAGCTGTACATTAACTATAGCTATAATATCATTACGCTTTAATCGATTAAATAATATAATATCATCTAAACGATTTATAAATTCAGGCTTGAAAAAGCTTCTTACTACTTCCATTATCTTTTCTCTAATTGATTCTACACCTACTTCTTCGTCAAGGTTAGCGATATATTCAGCCCCCAAATTAGAGGTTAGTATTATAACTGTGTTTTTAAAATCTACAGTACGACCTTGTCCATCAGTTAGCCTTCCTTCATCTAATACTTGCAGCAATATATTGAATACTTCTGGATGTGCTTTTTCTATCTCATCAAATAGTATAACTTGATAAGGACGCCTCCTTATTGCTTCAGTTAAAGTCCCACCTTCTTCATAACCTACATAACCAGGAGGAGATCCTATTAACCTAGATACTGAGTGCTTTTCCATATATTCAGACATATCGATTCTCACTATTGCTCGGCTATCATCAAACAGGAAATGTGCTAAAGATTTACTTAATTCAGTTTTACCTACTCCAGTAGGGCCAAGAAAAAGGAATGAGCCAATAGGTTTATCAATATCTGCTAAGCCAGATCTAGCTCTTCTTACTGCATTGCTTACTGTGTTTATAGCTGTATCTTGGCCTATTACTGACTGCCTTAAATAATCTTCCATTTTTAACAGTTTTTCCTTTTCTGAAGATAACATTTTGTCTACAGGGATCCCAGTCCAACGAGATACTATAGCTGCTATATCATCTTCAGAGATGGATTCCTGTAACATAGTATTATTCTTTACTTCCTCTGATTCTTTTAATTTTTCTTCTATTTTAGGAATAATACTATAACGTAACTCTCCAGCGCGGTTAAAGTTTCCATTTCTTTGAGAAGTTTCAAGCTCTAACTTAGCTTGATCAAGCTTTTCTCTTAAAACTTTAGCATCTTTAATTTTTAATTTCTCTCCTTGCCATTTACTTGTTAGATCAGAGCTCTTAGATTCTAGTTTTTTTAATTCTTCTTTTATTAAGCTCACTCTTTCTTTAGCTGAGCTCGTTTCCTCTCTTTCCAAAGCTAATGCTTCTATTTTTAATTGCATAATACGGCGGTCAAGTTCATCTATTACTTCTGGCTTGCTATCAACTTGCATACGTAACCTACTAGCCGCTTCATCAATTAAGTCTATTGCTTTATCAGGCAAAAATCGTTCAGTAATATATCTATTTGATAAATTAGCTGCTGCAATTATGGCATTATCAGTAATAAATATTCCGTGATGTAGCTCATATTTTTCTTTTAGGCCACGTAATATTGAAATAGTATCTTCTATACTAGGTTCTGATATATACACGGGTTGAAAACGCCTAGCTAGTGCAGCATCTTTTTCTATATATTTTTTATATTCAGCTAAGGTAGTTGCGCCTACACAATGTAATTCTCCTCTTGCTAATGCTGGTTTAAGCAAATTAGAAGCATCCATAGCTCCTTCTGCAGCTCCGGCGCCTACTAAAGTGTGTAACTCATCAATAAATAATATAACATCTCCTTGAGCTGCAGCTATTTCACTTAATAATGCTTTTAACCTCTCTTCAAATTCACCTCTAAATTTAGCGCCAGCTATTAATGCTCCTAGATCTAGTGACATAATCTTAACATTGCGTAAACTCTCTGGGACATCTCCTGCTATTACTCTTTGGGCTAAACCATCTACTATAGCTGTTTTACCCACTCCTGGTTCACCTATTAATACAGGGTTATTTTTAGTACGTCTTGATAACACTTGTATAGTTCTTCTTATTTCTTCATCACGACCAATTACAGGATCTAATTTGCCTAAAGCGGCTGATTCGGTCATATCTTTAGCATACCTTCTTAAGGCATCAAAACCCTCTTCGGAATTAGCTGAATTAGCTTTTCTTCCTTTGCGTAAATTTTCTATGGCTGTAAATAGTTTAGATTCAGTTATACCAGCTTTATTAAATGTATCATAAATCTCAGATCCGCTCACAGAAGATAGAGCTTGTAAAAGACGCTCAGTAGTAATAAAGCTATCACCATTTTGAGTAGCTATTTTTTCTGCTTTATCAATTACTTTAGCTAACTCAGCAGTTAGTATTAATTGACCAGCGCCACTCCCTTTTACCTGAGGAATTTTATTTAAAGCCTTTTCTATTTCAGCTTTCAATTCATTTAAATTAACTCCACATAAAGCTAATAATCTCTGTATTAGCTCATCGTCACCATATAATAACTCATAAGCTATATGTTCGGGACAAAAGCGTTGATGATCTCTAGATAATGCTAAAGTTTGAGCTTTGTTTATTACAATCTTGGTGCGCTCAGTAAATTTTTCTATATTCATACATACCTTTTATTTATAGCTTTATTATTAGTAAATTTATGTTAGAAACTTCTCATTTCAATATCGTAAAGTATAAAAATCTTAGTAAACTTTTAAAGTTGTTAGAAGTAATTTTACATTGCTAATCAAAAAGATATAACTATAATCATAGCTTAGTTATACAAGTATTAATAATTTTATTTTTTCAATTAAACATCAATATGAGCACAACTCTGATTTGCTATATCAAAGATATTTTCAGCAATAATGTAAAACTCTATTTAATAAAGCTTTTAGTTTTAAGCATTGTGATATTTGTTACAGGTAATAGCTTTTCTTATGCTAATGAAAATAAAGATATTGATAACGTCAAAATAGAAGCAGTAAATGCAGTTAAGAAAGCAGTAGTAAAAATAAAAACAGATATAAGGAAATCTGCTTATTATTTAGAAGGTATTACTACATATGGAACGGGATTTATCATTGATAAGACTAAAGGCATTATATTAACTAATAAGCATATTTCTAATAGAAATCAGCTAGAGGATGTCGAAGTAACTTTTTATGATGGAAGAGAAGCTAAAGCCAAACTATTATATGATGATCCTTGGTTAGATTTTGCTTTTATTAAAGTAGAAAATTTAGAAGATATACCAGAGGAAGCATTAGAAATTAAAATAGCAAAGCAAGAGATTAAAAATGAACAACCAGTATTTATGGTGGGTAGCAATGATGGACAAGAATTTTCAGTCCAAAATGGCTTAGTAACTGGTAAATACCAATCTTCAGGCTTTTTTCCTGTTCAGAGTATAAGAGTGAGCTTAAATAACAAGGGCGGCTCTAGCGGCTCACCCATTGCTAATGCTAAGGGAGAAGCTACAGGTATAATTTTTTCTGGTGATGATACTTTTGCTTTTGGTATTCCTATAAATTATGCTATTGATGCTTTAAAACAATTGAATCAAGGTATTACTCCTAAGCGCTATGATACTGGACTAATGCTTGATTATTTTTCCCTAGATCAAGCGGTTAAGTTTTTAAATTTTCCTCGTGATCAAATAGATGCTTATATAAAGAAATTCCCCGATTCTAGAAATAATGCTTTAATTGTTGAATCTGTTATAGAAGGTTCGCCAGCTGAAAAAGTTTTTGAAGTCGGTGATATAATTTGGAAGGTGGAAGGGAATTTTATCGGACCCAAATTATATGAAATGCAGAGTATAATTAATAATAGTGGTAATAAAGAGATAAAATTTGAAGTCTATCGAAAAGGTAAGTTAATAGAGCTGCAAACACTTCTTTATAACTTAAATGATAAAGTTATAAAGAAGATGGTGCTATTTGGTGGAGCAATGTTTTATGAAGCTGATGATTTAATTAGGGTTTTAACTGGAGCTAAACAAGGCGAAGTATTTGTAAATAACGTAGAATTAGGTTCAAGTTTTGACAATAAGCTACCTTGTATACCAGTAGGGGATCGGGATAAAATTTGTTATATTAATATCGATTCTATTGGTGATTTCAAAATTAATAATTTAGATGACCTTATAAAAGCTATACCTCACTTGGTCAAACAAAGTAATTTTATGGTGAAATATCGTAATTTTGGTGTAATTAGAACTTATGATCGGGCGTTTCTAGTAAATAGAGCTCCTCAATTATCTGGGATAAAATATTATAGTTATGGTAATAATCCAATAACACTGGATTATAGTGAGCCTTTAAAATCGTGGCAAATCACTCCAATTTTAGAAACTCAGAATAATTAATAAATATCAAAAATAGCTACATTAATATAATAGGGGTAGGGAAGTTAGCATTAAATGATTAATATATAGTAGAGCACTTGAATTATGATTTATGAATAAGGAAGATTCAGATTTGAAGTGCAACGTTATGAGGAGAATGAATATCGCAATCTTCATTATATGAGTTAAGAAGTTTAAAACTTTTCTAGGCAAATTGTTTAACTTTTCTTGAGTGTGAAGCACTGAATCTAGATTCAGTGAGTTGATATTAGTGCGCTTAGGCATGTATTTATGTAGCTATACGGTTTAGTCTTTCCACCTGTCCTTTTTGCCATGGAGAAGCAGGCTTACAGAAGTATACATCTATACCTATCAAGTGAGATGAGCGAATTTAACTGAATTCGGGATAAGAGTTTGAGCTGAGTGATGTAAGTCGGGAGTTTTGAATAAGCGACTAGAGTCGAAATGATATGGACTAAAGCGTTAATTGGCCAACGATGTTTCGAATGAACGAGGGTCGCTTTACAAAAAGCATCTATAAAAACGAATAAATCTGTGATATCTTTTTTCATGGAAGTAGCTCTTTAATTGTGCAAAAAATAAAGAATAAACTACTTCCAAC
>CAYLWW010000076.1:0-6977 GCA_964387585.1 uncultured Candidatus Midichloriaceae bacterium | reverse complement strand
AGCTATTTAATAGCTTATATTCTAAGGATTTAAAGCTTATAACTGGGATCAAAAAGACTATGAAAAATATGCCAATGATATTATTTGAAAAACAGATGCTAAAAGTGTTTGATTATCTGAAAAATAAATTTGAGATAGAACATACCAGACACAGATCTATGTGGAATTTTTTAGTTCATTATTGGGGTTTAGCAGATGGTTTATTCCCAAATTTTATAGCTGTAGATTATTTTGAATTAGGCGATTGTTCAAATTTCATAAGCACTAAGCAAGTAGTGCATACTTTAAATTTATTACATCAAGCAATTCAGGCTAATATGCCAAGTTATTCTGGTAGTATTTCATCTATAAAACAGAATTTACCTACATACTCTCATCCATATAGTATTTATGAATATTTTAAACCATGGCTTTGTGATAGTAGTATGGTTTGTAAGTGGTTATTTGTTTGCTAAAAAAGAATATGTAAAACTTACCATCTCTGCTGCTGCATCTGCAATATTTTGTTATTAACAACATGAAATGCAATTTATAGTTGATTAACTTCATAGCGATGATATTATAAAGATATAAGAATTTATAAAAAAATAAAAATGAACAAAAAAGCAATAGTTACAGGTGGAATTCGTGGAATAGGCAAAGCTATAGCAATAGCACTACATAATAATGGTTATAAAGTTATTGCCAATTATGTTAATGACGATAAGGCTGCTATTAATTTTCATAACGATACTGGAATTTTAGTTTCTAAATGGGATGTATCAGATTTTTTTCAATGTCAGAATAAAGTGGAAGAACTAACAAAAGAGTTAGGTGGTAATATAGATATATTAGTTAATAATGCAGGAATCACTCGTGATGGAATGTTGCATAAGCAATCATATGATAATTGGTTGGCAGTAATTAATACAAACCTTAATTCAGTATTTAATATGACGCGTTGTGTAATTGAAGGAATGCGCTCTAATGGCTTTGGTCGCGTTATAAATATAAGTTCAGTTAATGCTAATGGTATGATTGGCCAAACTAATTATTCTGCTGCTAAAGCTGGTATAGAAGGATTTACCAAAGCTTTAGCGCAAGAAGTCGGTAGGGTAGGGATTACTGCAAATTGCATCGCACCTGGGTATATGGATACAGAAATGGTTGCAAAAATTCCTCAAGATGTACTAGAGAATATAATAAAAAAAGTTCCTGCAAACAGATTAGGTAAACCTGAAGAAATAGCTTCTGTAGCATTATTTTTAGCCGGTCATGATTCAGCATTTATTAATGGCGCAGTAATACCAGTTAATGGTGGATTACGTACTTAAATGACTCCTTAGTTTATAATATAATATTCTTTAAAAGAAGTTTTTAGAGCAAACTCTAATACAATACCTACTAAAATTCTAACGAATTTATATATTCTATATATTCTCTTTTTCTAAGAAACATGCATCACCATAACTGAAAAATCTATAACGTTGCTCTATAGCGTGCTTATAAGCTTGATGCATTATTTTATGACCACAAAAAGCTGCAGTTAAAACAAATAGGGTAGAACGAGGAAGGTGAAAATTAGTGATCAAGGCATCAGCAATTTTAAACTTATAACCTGGTTTTATAAAAATATCAGTTTCACCGCTATAGTAAGACTTTTCTTGTTGTAAGTTTACTTTATAATTTTCTGCTGAATTTTTCATTTTCTCAGTAATAATATCAGCTAAACTTTCAGTTACTCTTATGCTGGTACTGCCTACGCAAATCACTCTTCTATTCTCTTTTTTAGCTTTGCTAATAGCAATAATAGATTCCAAAGAAACGTTATACCATTCACTATGCATTACATGATTATCGAGCTTTTCCTCTTTTATAGGTAAAAAAGTTCCAGCTCCTACATGCAGAGTTAATGGCACTCTAATAACTCCTTTATTATCTAACTTTTCTAATAGATTGGGAGTGAAATGCAACCCTGCAGTAGGGGCTGCCACTGAGCCATATTTAGCAGCATATACAGTCTGATAAGACTCCTTATCACTAAAATCAGGTGAACGCTTTATATAAGGTGGAATTGGCATCTCACCGATACTATTTATTGCATCAAATAGCTCATTCCCTTTAAGATTAAAACGAATTGAAATGAACATATCATTTCTTCCTATAACCTCAGCAAATAGAAATTTTGTTTCCTTATTATTAAGGTAACAATCTAAATTAGTATGGCTATTATCATGACTTAAAAATAATATAATATCGCCAGGTTTAAATTTTTTTGCTCCTTTTACTAAAACATCCCATGTTGATTGATCAACAAGTTTAGCAAGATTAAAAGTAAACAATTCATTCTTAAGCAATTCTGGTATATCAGTATTTATTATATTGCTAAAATTTAATGAGTCTTTAACTGAGCTCTTAAGCTTATCTTTTGCTAATCTTAGGCCTAATAGTCTAGATGATAATACCTTTGTATCATTAAAAACCAAAACATCTCCTTCTTTTAATAAGTCTATTATATTGTGAAAATTTAAATCTTTTAAAATACCATTAGAACTAACGCTTAATAAACGTGAATTATCCCTAACTGAAATAGGATGATTAGCTATTAGCTCTTTAGGTAAATCAAAATCAAAATCTGCAATATTGTTGTAACAGTTAGAATTTATCATTTTTTAAATAAATTTTTTTGGTGATTATTAAAATAGTTTTACTATTAAATGATAATTATCTAGAGTAAAGTTCTAAAGTGTAAATCCAAATAATAAAATTAAGTACTTATAATGAATCAAGATATGCCTAAAATAGCAAAGTTGGGATCGATAAAAATTGAAGTTGAGTCTGGCAAAACCTACTACTGGTGTTCATGCGGCTTAAGTAACTCACAACCATTTTGCGATGGTTCTCATACTTCGGTAAAGGGTTATGCACCTATACCATATGTTGCAGATTCAAATAAATTAGTAAGCTTTTGTGGTTGTAAATATAGCAAAAAAGAAATGATATGTGATGGCAGTCATAAAATTCTTACTGAAAAATAATATCTTCATGCCAAATATCATTGATAATTTGAGTATTACTAATTTGACTAACAAACACTATCCTAATCTTTTATCAACGAGGATAGTAAAGCGAAAATTATACTCAAGTACGTTATTAGTAATTATTTTTCTAGCTTGTTATACAGCTTTAGGTTGTTCACATTTTTTTAGTCGTTATATACCTATATCAATAGTCAATCATGCTTATGCGGCAGATAAAGTAGTAGATTATTTTGAGTTTTTTCAATCAGTAGCGAATCAAGTTAAGGCAGACTATGTAGAAGACATTAGTAATAAATCTCTTATAGAAGGTGCTTTAGAAGGTATGTTATCTTCTCTTGATCCTCATTCTATGTACTTAGATGAAAAAAGTTATAGCTTAATGAATAATATCACTCAAGGTGAATTTGGGGGAATAGGAGTTGAAATAGATTTAGAAAAAGGTCTGGTGAGAGTGATTACTGCATATGAAAATGGTCCGGCATTTAAAGCAGGTCTAAAAGCAAATGACATAATTATTATGATCGATGACCAAGAAATATCAAATATTGAAGGTATGTCCCCTATAGCTGAAAAGTTAAGAGGATCTCCTGGTAGTGTAGTAAAATTAAGAATACTACGAAATAATAACCAAATGATTGATTTTACTTTAATACGTGAGCTAATCAAAATCACTCCAGTCAAAGCTAAGCTAATAGCTAATAGTACTATTATCTATATAAAAATAAATAATTTTAATAATAAAACTGCTAATTCGGTTAAAAGTGAATTTTTGAATTTGGTTAAAAGCAGCGCAAATATTGATGGATTAATAATAGATTTACGTTGGAATCCTGGAGGCTTATTAGATCAAGCTGTTAGTGTGGCTGATATATTCCTTAATGGAGGAGATATAGTTTCTATAAAAGGCCGTACCCCTGAATTAAATACAGTTTATAGATCCAATAACAACGATATTAGTAATGGGATGCCTATAGTAGTGCTAATCAATTCAGCTACTGCTTCAGCTGCTGAAATAGTTGCAGGAGCATTACAAGATAACAAAAGAGCTCTAGTTTTAGGAACCAAATCATTTGGAAAAGGATCGGTACAAAAGCTTGTTCCTCTAGCTAATGGAGGAGCTATAAAAATTACTACCGCCTTATATTATACGCCATTAGGAACATCTATACAGGCCAAGGGAATTGTTCCAAATATTATCGTGAATGAGGCAATAGTGCAACCAGTTGTCAGCTACAACGCCATTCATGAATCATCATTAAAAGGTCATATACCTCAAGTTATAGATAATCAAAATAAAGAAGATCAATTGCAAAATGATTCCAATCAGTTAGGAAACAGCGAAACTAATGAAAGCATTATTGATCAAGAAGCTGTCAGAACAATAGCTGGTGACGATATCAAAGATTTTCAATTATTAAGGGCTATAGATAATATTAAAACAATGGCTTTATATAATCAAAATAATATAAATAGTATAAATATTACCAATACACAGATAGAGAATTCTACTGTAGAATAAAAAATTATATGTATAGGGGGCCTATAATAAGCGAATATTTACCCATAGCATTGGCGTCGTTAATATTTGGTTTGGCGCATTTTAAAGGAGGGGTTGCATATATTATATATCACTCACCTCTATAGCGGGAAGTTTTTATGGGATTATACACCGAAAAACTAGAAGGATTTTGTGCTCGATGCTTGTGCATTTTGGTTTAAACCGAATTCATCTAATCTTTTTTACGTATCTAGCAGTAATAAAAATAATTAGCTAATCAATGATCACATATATTATCCATACAGTACAACTTGCAAAAACCGAACGCTTAGCTTACGAAAAAGCCAACTGTGGCAATTGGAATAATGTGGAGTGGTTCGTATGATTAAAATCGACCTTTTGAAAAATAATCCGCATACGATACCAGCGCTTTCAAATATTTGGCACGAAGTTTTAGGTAAAATTTGGTTTCCAGAGCTTAAAATTCAAGAGATAGAGTCATTGATGTATGATGAGCTTAATCACCAAGATGAAACAACTTCATTCGTTGCTCTGTGTGATGAGATTCCGATAGGATTCTGTACATTTAAGCTTAAGGAAGAATTCTGGCCGGATTTAGGAGCATGGCTTGCAGATGTGGTAGTAGCCCCTGAGCATCAAAAACAAGGAATTGGCAAAATATTGGTTGATGTTGCGCTCTTAAAAGCAAAAGAGCTTGGCTTTAAAAAGCTGTACTTATTTACCTTTGATCCTAGCTTACCAAATTACTATGAACGTCTCGGATGGGGTAAAATAGGGGTGGATAAATTTAATTCTCACCTTGTAACAATTATGGAGATGAAGTTATGAATAACAAATCGATGATGCCAACCCTTAATCTTGGGCGTAAGCTCATAGCTGAGCAATTCCTTGAATATGGCTGGTTTACCTATAACCGATGTTGAGAAACAAGGGCATGATAACTGAACCTATAGGCTGGGATCAGATGTTCTCATTTGTATGCCAACTGTAGTAGACTATGCTTTGAAAATTCCCAAAGAACAATAGCTATCGCCACAACTTTCAAAATTTTTAGGGATTAGTGTTATGGCTATGATTAAAATGAGCAATCCGTCTTCAGATTATCCTTATCCATTTTAGCTGAATTCGGGATAAGCATCAACTTACTGACGTTAACCGATCAAGGATAAAGAACAACCTGCTTTTGATCTCGCTAAATTTTTAAAAGGGCTGCAGGCTATTACCTATATTAACAAGTGGAGCGAGGTGATCGAGTCAGTTTTTACGATTAAAATAAGCCGAGAACAAATCGCAGAGCTAGCTGCCTTATAGATGCAACCAAAATATCTGTATTAGTTCATGGTAATTTTATTATTAGCAATATAATCGTCTCCAATCGTCATTACGAGGAGAATAATAATGAAGCAATCCAGCTCAAACAATGATTCTTAGATTACTTCATATGACATTGTGTTTTGTAATTGATAATCGTCATAATTAATAATGTACTAGTTAGTCAATGCTCGATTGAATAGATTCAAGCTCATACAGAATAGCAAGAGCAGTTCCAAATAGTGGTATTTCTGGATTTAGTTCCTGGCATTTTATCGAAATTATTTCCGGTATATACTTATTTTTGCAAATACCATAGTTTGTGTCAGTTGAAGCTTTTAGAAAATCATGACTGAGATAGTTTTCTATAACTTCGATATCTACTTTCGCTGAACAAGAGAATTGTCTAAAATCTGCATTCAGAAGATTTGGCTTTATGTATTGATCTACAAAACACTCAAAAAGTGTTGATGGCGCGTATAAATCCTTTATATCCGAACTGGATTCTATTTTTTTTATAGCTTTACTTATATATTCTTTACAGTTATTACAGTATTTTGCTAGTTTCTCTGTTATTAATTCTTGTTGATCGCTACTCATTAGCTTTCCTAGAGGTTTGCTGAATTCATCTAAAAAATAGCTATTTTTTCCTGAAATAGCTATTCCTGGAATATTGTTTGTCTTCTGTAAGGATAATAAATACCTTGTCAAAATTGATTTAATTGAAAATTCTTCAGGTTTACTCTCATAATCAATGATAGACCCAAACGATTCAGGCTTATTCTTATAATCAATGATAGACTCAAACATTTCTATCGACTCACGAGTCGATACAATATGATCTGGTTTGGATAGGACCAGTAGTTTTGAGTCTTGCGGTAATAAATTTGCATCTTTTAAAGCACCACCACCATGGCAAGGAGTAAAAACTACTTCAATAGCTTTACTACCAAAAACATCTTTCAAAATTTTGAATATATCTTTGGTATATTTTTGATGATGAGTATTATCCAAAGGTATAATATGCTCTCCTTGTTCATCCAATGCGCCATGAGAATCTATAATAACTAAAATATAGCTAAAACAGTATAAAAGAGTCACGTTATATGTTAAGATAGCCTATAATA
>CAYLWW010000075.1:3709-7064 GCA_964387585.1 uncultured Candidatus Midichloriaceae bacterium | reverse complement strand
ATCTATCATTGAAACTGTGTTTGATTATCTGAAAAATAAATTTGAGATAGAACATTCCAGACACAGATCTATGTGGAATTTTTTAGTTCACATAATGGCTACTCTAGTTGCTTACTCAATGAAAAATAATAAACCTAAAGTTACCATGAATCGATCCTCAAAACATCCTTAATCCATTATTGGGGTCTAAAGCTAGAGTGAGTAATAATCCTGATGCTTTGTTATCAGAACATGGTAAAATTTTTTGGAGTTCGTATTCAGTCTATTGGTATGGCTCTCCAAAGGCTTGGAGTTAATCGAAAAAAAAGAAAAGGGACGAAAATAGCCGAGCAGAATTCATAACCATTATGGATGAGCAAAAAGAGGAAAAGTGATTTATGGGGAAATTTCTGGCAGAAAATATGCAAGAGAGAGTTTTATAGCGGCTAAATGTGCTTATAATATACTAGCACCCGCTTGTTTTCAAGGAACTTGCAACACAGCACTGTTTAATTTTTGGATCCAACACTTTCTTGTACCAACTTTAAAACATGGGCAAGAATTATCGATTGGAATGACTATAGTACTAAAAAATCAAATTTATAGCACGTTAAACAAGTTTGAAAATAAGGTAGTTGATTTCTTATGTTCACTCACTAATGAAGATATCAAATTCGTATGCAATTGTGAATACATCTCACTATAACTGGGAAATAGCGTTGTATCGATATTTGTTGCTAAAAAATATAACTCAAATATTCGTATGGAAATCTTATTCTTCCTGATATTTAAAAATCCTAAATATATAAACAATAGATCTGAATTTGAGGATTTTGAATGGGGATCTTAACTTCTTTAAAGAAGGTTTACAACACAAAAAAAGTAAAGATGAATAGAAACATAACTATTCATCTTTACAATAATTTATAACAAAAAAATTAATTATTAAAAACTAACTTCTGCTCCTACAATTAATACATTACCTGAATTATTCTTAACATTAGGTATTTTGCTATCATATTTGAAGCTAGTAAATTCAGCATATGGGGCAAGACCAGGTAGTAACTGATATTGAGCACCCAATGATAAGCAAGAAAATTTATTAATATTAACGTTACCAGCATCATTACCAACTACTGGAATATCATAACCTAAAAATTCGTCACCAACATTAACTATGCCTCCCGCTCTTTTACTACCTAGGTAAGTAAGACTTACTCCTAATTTATCTTTAGCATAAGCCACACCTGCTGTCCAAAACTTACCCAATTTAGCACCTCCAAATAGCAATTTTCTGTCTTTCAAAGTATTTGAATCTCCAAAATCTCCATATGAAGCAGCAAAAGTTAATTGTTTATAACCTAATTGTCCACCTACTTCCCAAGCTTTAATTCCAGTTCTATCATATTTTCTATGTACTTTTGATGTATCTTTTATTACTAGCGCTTTTGGTGGAGCGAATTCACCCGATAATGATAAACCTATATCTAAATTATTTTTAAAAGATTTTTGATACTTTAATGCTGCTTCAATTAGATTATTGTAAGCTCTATCATGTAATATACCAGCAGAGTAAGTAGTGCCGATAAAAGCAGTATTAGGAACGTAACTAATACCAAAAACAAAATTATTGATTTCTGGGCTATAATAAGTAATTTTATTTGATTCTTTTTTATTATCTGAAGAGTAAGGCAAGAAAGGGCCTATAATAAATAATTTTCCTAAATTATTTTGCTTATCATCATTAAAAAACGCAGCATTATTAACCCAATTTGACCAATCTCCATCAATGCCCCCAGTTGCATAGGCTATTTTGTAAGCAGAAAATTTCAAAGTATTACTAGCACTATCATTGCTACCTATTTCAATGGAGCCAAAATCGCTTTGAAGATAAATATACCCTGAAGCTGCTACGTTTTTATTACCGCCACTAGTAGGCGAAGGATTAGCAAGTATTTTTAATACTGCGCCATATTTGCTATTAATTCCAAAATTTTTCTCTACTGAAAATTTCAACTTAGCATCTGTAGCTATCCCTTGTTGCTGAGCCCAGCCTAAATTTTTTATATGTTCGATATCCGTTACACTTGAAGCAATTTTGAAATCATCTTTCTGGTTAACGACACCGTATTCAGCATTTAAGTACCCTGATATTTTTACTTCTGCATCCATATTACCGCTATTTGATATGCTATTATTAGCGTTTTTAGGACCATCTTGGGATACATCAATATCTTTTTGAACAACAGAAGTAGTAATTGCATTAGCTGAGCTGTTTGATGCTAACATACTAGCTAGTACAGTGCTTGAAACGACTAGACTTTTTATTATATTCATTGATATTTACCTTTGGCTTTATAAACAACTTTGAGTTGAAGAAAACTAAGCATTTAATAATACTTAGTTAAATATATAATAATTAATGCTCTAAAATACAAGAATGAATCTTTATAATATTAAAATTTCTTAGCATTAATTATTTATGATAGATATAATAGGAAGATAAAAACGAATAATAGTAAAAGTTCTGATTTTTGTCAAATTATCACCTAATTTATGACAAGTTATTTTACAAAATACGATTTATTACGATTTATATTTTAGTGATTTTTTAAGGCTGTCTTTAATTGAGATGTTAGATAACTATCATTTTTTAATGAGTAAAATACTCATGTATTTCTATGTTCTTTTATGTTCAATATTTGGATTGTTTATACAGTTTTTTAAAATATCTTAACTTCTAGAAAATCAATTTTATAATATTATCCTAAATAATTCAGATGATTATAAAATTTCTTAAAGAAAAGTTCATGAAATTAGAAAATAATTGGCAATTTATAAATATTTTTAACTAAATCATGGTGTCTTTACATCAAAAATGTATTACAAAGCTAATAATTAGCAAAAAATTAATAATTAACAGAAACTTATATGATAAATAAAGTAGATGAAATTAAGAACGCAATCTTAGACAATAAACTAAACGAATTAAAAAATATTCTCAATGATAAATCCCTTAATAATCAAAATGAAATATATCAATTATTAAATGCAGTATACCATACTCAGGGCGCAGAAAAATTTGGGATATTAAAATTGACTGTGTTAGCTAATGTTAATAATGCAGCAGGACTAATAAAAGAGCTGTTTAATTCTAATGCATTTAGTATATTATCTTCTGAGCAAAAGTTAAACATAATAAACAATCCTATTAATTTATTTAATAGTGAGTCTATTATATCTCAAGCTGGAATGCAAAATGAAGAAATATTGAAAAATATATTAGATAGCGCTGCAATAAAAACTCTGGATCCATCAAGTAAATTAAGTTTATTGACTAAAGGTTTTTATAATAACTCTTCAATACTTCATCTAT
>CAYLWW010000075.1:0-3609 GCA_964387585.1 uncultured Candidatus Midichloriaceae bacterium | reverse complement strand
TTTTTTCCAGTTATTAAGCGATAGCAATAATCCTCTAGGATTAGATTTAGCAAATTATGTGTTAAATCATAGTCTATTTTCTAGCTTAGATAATTCAGATAAATCCTCTATCTTAACCGCAGTATTCAAAAATGACTATACTAATAACTTATTGCAAAGTAATCCACAAGCAATTGATTTAGTCCTAAAAAGTAAGTTTTTCTCTAGTTTACCAGATGTTGAAGCTAAGAATTTTCTTAAAATTAATCTTGATTATGGTATAGTTTGCAATGATATTTTAATGCAATTAACAAATCATTCAACATTATTAAAGCACTTCAATCCAGAACTGGTTTACAATTTTCTTTATTCTAATACAAACACAATAGGTGGAGTATCAGAGAGAATATTTAATACTATGATTAATAGTAAAGCATTTAATCAATTATCGGAAAGCGAAAAACTCAGCTCATTAATTGGAAAACAGGGAAATATATTATTCAAACTCATGACTAATCCTGAAGTTGGTGCTTTTAAGGCGGTCTTAAACTCTAATTTAAGTAAAGAGGTTATGTCTACCTTATTAAATTCTATTGATAATAGTATGAGTGAGGTATTGGAGGGAGCATTAAATTATGAAAATATTGCTAAAAATATGGGGAATATTATTCAATCTATTCCTAATAGCGCTGTAAAATCATTGGTTATAGAAAGATTGATTGGAGTATTTCCTAAGTTATTTCACAAAGATGCTTTAAATTTTGATAATTACGTTAGACCGCATTTATCTGGTTATCAGAAAACGACTGATAAAGACGGTTTTTCATTAGCTTATTATGCTAGGTCATTAGGTGATAAAGATATATTAAAAAATTTAAAAGCAGCTGGGCATCAAGAGATAATGCCTAATGGATATTATATTAAAGAATTTAATAAGCATGATGAATATACTGTTAAAGATAGCACTAAAACAGCTTTTGTTTTAGTTGGTATGGAAAGCGAAAAAGTCGATACGGCTTTGTATTCCTCCGTGATTAGCACTTTGCATAAAAAAGGCTTTAATGTTTTGGCATTAAATATTAAAAACGCCAATAATGCTATATCTCTTGATGATATAAAAGAATCAATAATAAAATTTAATAATGCATTCGGTAAATCACTAGATTTAGTTATAATAGATGCTCATGGTAATAATCAGGATAATATTAATGATGCTGTAATAAGTCTTGGTCATAATCAAGGTGTTGCAGCCGCTGATTTATTGAAGAGCATAGTAGCAGCCAATCAAGTAGTCAGTAATGGATCACCCAATCCATTAGAAGTACTTATAAGCTCATGTCGTGGTCAAGCTGCAGTAGAAAAAGCCAAATCAATATTACCTCAAGGATCTCATTTAGTTACTCTAGGAGAAAAGCAAATAGTAAAAGGCCAAAATATTACCCTAGATACAGTTAACCTTAACTTTAATTCCATGATTAATTACTTATATTCTAGATCTGATATTAAAGCTGAGAACTTTAACCTTAAAAATTTAGTAAGCTATTATTTAGGTAATTTAAAAATTTTTGCTGGCTCTCCTACATACACTGATATCGGAGAAAATTGTATAACCACAAATTCAGATTCGATTATACTAAAAAAATTAGATAATTTGGGTAAACAAATTAATAATGATAATAAAGCAACAAAAGTTATAGCTGATTTATGTGGAATAAGTGTTGTCAATCTAGCTGATAAAGAGTTTTTAGTAAAAAACCCTTTAGTTGCTATTTGTAAAGATGATTTTACTAAAGCTTTAAATTATCTAAAAGATCATTAATTAAACCATAATTTTGATCTTAGCGACCATTTAATAGAGTTAAGGACAAATAATCTTAGAGAAAATAAAGAGCTCGCAAATCTATATGGTGATCTTATGGGATTGCAATTTATGTTTTCTTTTGATGAGGAATTTTACGGTAATAAATGCTATCATCATATTGAAAGCGACTTATAGTAAAAAATTACTAAAAGCTCACTCTATTTAATAGTTAGGTAAAATCAAGATGAAAGTAAACACATCAAGATTTTACCTAATCATCTTTCCAACTTTTTAAATAAAATAATTTAGATAATTGTATGAATAATAATATAAAATTAGATAGTAAACAATACAATAAAGATGAACTAAGAGAGTTATATAAAATAAAAATAGAGCATTTTATATCAAGCGTTCGTGACAAGAGTACTGTGAATGAAAATTTTGATTATATGACATATCAAAAACGTAATATAACAAAATCCATTTCTTATAGTATATAGTAAGAATTTGGATTGTTATGGTAAATATCATGAGAATTTTGAAGATAACTATAAAATACCTAAAATTATAAGCTTTGTATGGCTCACAAATGAGCAAAAACCAAGAGAAATGAAAGAGGTTGATATTAAAGCTTTGCAATATCTAGTGAAAAACCCAGCTAGTGCTATAAGTGACGGTTCTTGGGAAATTGCTCTTTATATTAATACAGAAAATATAATTAATTCCATAAATGCGGTGAAAGAATTAGGTATAGAGGTTAGAAATATTTATGATGAGCAATATGGATTAAAATATACCCATCTTATTTACCCTTATGGTAAATTCTTACCTATATCAATTGACGTTTTGAAATATGATATTCTACTTAATCATGGCGGAATGATTTTAGATCTCAATTTTAAACTTCGAAGTAATATAGAATATTATTTTAAGAATTATGATTTCGTTGCAACTAATAACCCTGCAACAAACCTGAGTTCTCCTATAGTAGAAAATAGTATGATTGCAGCAAAGCCAAACCATCCTATTATATATAATTTATTAGATTTTATAGAAAATAAAATAAATACTAATGATCATATAGATGTATGCCATTTCGGTGCGAATGGTTATGCAAATCCTATTACATGGTTACCACTTGGTATATTTTTTTATGAAGAAGCAAATAAGGATAATAATTGTGATGTAATTTTATATGAAAATGATTTAGCATCATATTTTTACAGTTGGAATTTTGAAATGCAAGGAGGGAAAAGAGCAGGAGAAAGATACAACGAATCGTGGAAACCAAACACAGTAATGGACTCAGCTATTTTCCATGATATAATTAACCATTCATGTGATGCAATAGGACCCAAATCTTATTTAGATACATTTTTGTATGTTAGCAATCACTGTTTGGTCGAAATGAGCGGTATAGGTCTTGACGATTGGGATACGAGCTTTACTTGGGTGGTTAATAATTAATCTAAAGCTTTCAATCATTATACGCAAAAATAAGGAAAATAGCAACAATATAAGGGAATATTAAGGCTGTTAGATTTCGTAATAAGATACTAATAGCCTTAATATCAAAAACTAGTCACAAATACAATAGACATATTCAGCTATATTTTCTAAGTGATCACATGATAAACAATTTTTAATATCATTCTTATAACAAATATCAGCGTAATTAAACCTTTTATCCTCACATATAAAGCTAATATCTATTTTTCCATTTGTCAATTCATCATAACTATCATAAATTTTATCTACGGTATAAGAAGAAATTAATCCAGTAGCAGTACCAACTATTGCTTCACCTATAAATTTAAGCTGGAGACTTG
>CAYLWW010000074.1:0-7116 GCA_964387585.1 uncultured Candidatus Midichloriaceae bacterium | reverse complement strand
ACCACATATTAAGTTTATTTCAGAACGCTCTATTAGCTCATGAGCAATAGACTGATTAAATACCCTACCTCTAGGAGATAAGTAGAATATTGGCATAGCATTAGGTAAAAAAAGATCTTCTATAGCTCTACCCAATACATCTGGTTTAATAATCATGCCCTGCCCCCCACCATACGGAGTATCATCAACTGTTTTATGCTTATCTATCGCATAATCCCTTATATCATGAGATTTCAATTCCCATAAGCCTTTAAGCATAGCTTTACCAGTTATGGAATACGCTAAAGGACCAGGAAAAATTTGAGGAAATAGACTTAATATATTTACTTTCCACATTCTTATTATATTATTCTTTTTAAATGAGTTTTTATTTTTATAAGTCAATTATAAACTTAAATATATTTTTAGTTGGTAAATCTATTATGCTAAGAGTGATATAGCAATATTTTATTAAAAAGTTTTGGATTTTTAAATTAGAAGAATGAATGATGGATATATCTCCTATTACAAAAGAGTATATAGATAGTTGGTATCTATATTTAAAAAATCAAAGACATTATTCTATACATACTTTAAAAGCATATAAAACTGATCTTCACTATTTTTTAGAATTTATATATTCACATACTGCAGAATCTATTACACCAAACCTTTTAGCTAATTTAACTGTAAGAGATTTTAGAGCTTGGTTAGCTTATAGAAAACAAAGCTCTATAAAATCTATTTCTAATGCTCGTGCACTTTCTGTAATTAGAGGATTTTTTAATTATTTAGAAAAGATATATGGCATAACAAATCAAGAAATTTTCATCATAAAAATTCGAAGAGTTGTTAAACCTCTTCCTCGTGCCCTTACTGTGCAATCCGCAATGAAAGTTACTTCTGTTATAAGCAATATACAAACTAGCCAAGAGATTTGGATAGGTTTACGTGATTATGCTATAGTGCTACTCTTGTATGGTTGTGGGTTGCGTATAGGAGAAGTTCTTTCTTTGACATTAAGAAATTTTCAGGATGATATTGACTATGTTACAGTAAAAGGCAAGGGTAACAAAGAGCGTAGTGTGCCAATTTTACTAATAGTAAGAGAAGCGGTTCTGGAATATATAAAAAGATGCCCTTATAATATAGAAAAAATAGGAGCTTTGTTTGTTGGAGCGCAAGGAAAAAAGCTTAATCCTGATGTATTTAGAGCTAAAATAAGATTGATAAGGTCGAGCTTAGGACTACCTAGTTATACTTCCCCTCATGCCTTTAGACATAGCTTTGCTACCCATTTGTTAAGTAAAGGCGTTGATTTAAGGGTGATTCAAGAATTACTAGGTCATTCTAGTTTAACTGCTACTCAACGCTATACCAAAATAGATTCTGAATCTTTAGTCAAAGATTATATGAAATTTCACCCAAGAGCCAAACGTAAGAATGAAGACAACTTAAAATAAATGAGTTATTAATCAATGAAATTAATTAATTAATATGTTTTTAAGTATTTATCCTTGTTATAGTTGCATTGAAATTATGTTTGAGTTATAATGCAATCCTTAGCTAGCTTAAACTAAATATAAAGTAATGCTAAAGCATAAATTAAAATTGAAGATTAACTAAATAAGGAATTAAAATGCCTAAGTTAAAAACTAAAAGCAGTGCTAAAAAACGATTTTCTATTACTGGTAGCGGCAAAGTTCGAGCAACCCAGGCTAATAAAAGGCACAATATGAGAAAAAGAAGTAAAAGACAATTAAGGGATCAAAGAGGAAGCGTAATACTTAATGATGTTGAAGCGAGAAGAGTGATGACTTATCTACCTTATGGTGTTAGCTAAATTTGATTATAAATATAATTAATTATGGAGAGATAAATGGCAAGGATTAAAAGAGGTGTTACAGCAAGAAAGCGCCATAAAAAAATTTTAAAGCTCGCCAAGGGCTATCGTGGTCGTGCTAAAAATTGCTTTAGAGTCTCAATAGAAAAAGTCGAAAAAGCGTTGCAATACGCCTATCGCGATAGAAGAAATAAGAAAAGAGATTTTAGAGCTTTGTGGGTGCAGAGAATTAATGCTGCGGTTCGTCAGTATGATTTAGTATATTCGCAATTCATGTATGGTATCAAGTTGATTGGACTCGATATTAACAGAAAAATGCTATCAGAAATGGCAATTCAGCATGATGATTCATTCTCAGCGTTAATATTGCAAGTAAAAAATCGTCTTGCAAGTGTTAATTAAGATTTAATCGCATTATACGTTTGAAAATTGTATTACTTGAATTGAGTTATGTTATTAATAATCATATAAAAATCAAGTTTATCAATTTAATATATTGCATTATACTTGTAAAAGTTATGGTCACTTCTATACAGTTAAAAGTATATCAATATTGTACCAAGCAAGTATAATAGATATTACAGTTATTTATTAGTTTTTTAACATAATTTCATCAGTAGTATATTTATGAGTTCAATCGATAAAAACAGCCTTAACTGGTTGACTACATCTATAGTTTTATTATACCCATTAATGATAGTAGTATTAGTAGCTATATACATTGCTAACTATTCTTTTGGTGGGTTTGAAATTGCTTTAACCGTAATAACTTACTATGTATGTAATATATCGGTAGGCTTAGGATTTCATAGATTATGGTCTCATGCTTCTTATAAAACAAATAAGTATGTTGAATTTGTTCTGATGCTATTGACTTCAGGTACTTTACAGGGACCTGCTATAGCTTGGGCTTCTGATCATAAATTTCATCATGCTTATGCTGACTCAGATCTTGATCCTCATACACCTTTGCGTTACAAAAATAGGTTAAAGGGTTTGTTATGGTCACATATCGGCTGGATGATGTTTGGTGAAAGTACTTATAAAAGAATTGATAGAGTTACTATGAAACGATTAGGCAGGAATAAAATTTTGATGTGGCAGTTAAAAAACTACTTATTCATAGCAGTTTTTATGAATGCTCTGGTACCTGTTTTGATTGGCTATCTTCTGTCTGGAACTGTTCAAGGAGCAATTGCTGGTTACTTGTTCATGGGTTTAGGTCGAGCTATACAACAACAAATGACATTTTGTGTAAACTCTTTATGTCACTTTATAGGATCTCGTAAATACGTCAATGATTCATCTTGCGATGTTTGGTGGCTGTTCTTTTTGCTTTTAGGTGAAAATTGGCATAATTTTCATCACGCTTTTGGTAATGATTATCGTAATGGTCATCGTTGGTATCATTTAGATATACACAAATGGTTAATAGCTTTATTAGCAAAATTGGGTTTAGCTTGGGATTTAGTAGTTACACCTCAAGAGAGAATCATAGCTAAAATGGAAGATATGCGTAGCAAAGTTGAGTCAAGTTGGAAAGTGAAATTGGTCTCTATAGAGTCTGCATCATATCGTATAGCAGAATTAGCTAGGAATAAGATGTGTACTGCGGAAAAATCTGCATTGGTAATTGCAGAAAATCTTAAAAGTAAGTTAATTTTTATTGAGTCAGCTGCCTTAAATTTAGCAAGTAAAGCAAAAAGTTTAGGAAATGCTTCAGATGCTTTAACTGAAAGGTTAATTAACAAACTTAACAAAAAGTTAAAATCTCTTGAAAAAATTGCCTTCCAAATAGTTGATGTTGAAACTGCAAATCAAAACTAATAATTTAGTTTTAATTATTTTTTCATATTCTTTTTTTAGTTTAATTAATTATTAATTGAATTATTCAATCTAAATGAGATAATAGATATTTAAAAGATTATAGGTCTGAAAGAATTGAAGGTAATTATATAATAGCGTGTTTTTATACTGAAAATATGTTTAGATTTCCTATTATTTATTAATGCCTTAACGTTTTTTAAGAGTTTGCTTAATTATAGATATTTCATAAATTATTTTTATGCAGCGTTTTATAGGTCGTATATTACTTTTTGACATATTAAAAGGTCTATACTTAACTTTTATCTATATGTTTAAAAAAAAGGCGACTATTAATTATCCTTATCAAAGAGGCTTTTTAAGCGAACGCTTTAGGGGCGAGCATGTATTAAGGAGTTATCCTAATGGTGAAGAAAGGTGCATAGCGTGTAAGTTATGTGAGGCAGTGTGCCCAGCCCAAGCTATTACTATAATGGCAAGTGAGCGTTCTGATGGCAGCAGACGCACTACTCGCTATGATATAGATATGACAAAATGTATTTATTGTGGTTTTTGTCAAGAAGCTTGTCCAGTAGATGCTATAGTAGAAGGGCCTAATTTGGAGTTTTCTGTCGAAAATCATTCTGAGCTTTTATATGATAAAACAAAACTTCTTGCAAATGGTCGTAAGTGGGAAAAAACTATGTTTTTTAATTAATATTGATTTGATCACGTCACTATGATTTCTATAATATAGAGAATATGAATTTTCTAATACCTATGGTTTTTAATATAAAAATATAAAATCTATATATTTTGATAAAAACTAGCTTGATTTAAGAGTTTTTATTTATTATTGTTTTAAGAAAATTAGAGAAATTCAATCTTTTGTTAGCGCATTTATACCTCATCTAGTTAATTAAAAATACAATTTTATTAATAAGCTTCAGGCTTTGTGAAATTATTTCTATCTAAATTAAAAATAATTTTAATAGTGTATTCTTTTTTTATATAAGTGCTTTGGTAAGTTTTGGATTTTATTAAAATAAACTTGTTGTTGTTATGGATTTTTTAAAGAACTTAAGTAAGTTTAAGCTAATTTCTCTTGTTGCTTCTGCTATTATAGTTCTTATATCGCTTATATTTCTAGTTTTTAGCATTTCTAAACCTACTATGGTCCCTCTTTATAGTAATCTTGGCTTAGAAGACATGAATTTAGTTAGTAATAAGCTTCAATCAATGAATATACCTTTTACTACTAATACCGGAGGTAATCAAGTTCTTGTGCCTTTAGATAGAGTATTAGGATTAAGGATGAGCTTAGCTCAAGAGGGGATTCCTTCCTCAGCTAATATTGTGGGATATGAAGTATTTGATAAGTCTGATTTATTAGGTACATCACAATTTGTTAATAATATTAATTTAGTTAGAGCATTAGAAGGAGAATTAGCAAGAACTATAGCAAGTTTAGCTCCTATAGAGACAGCTAGAGTACATTTGGTTATTCCTAAAAAAGAGTTATTTTCCAAAATAGGTTCTACTCCTTCTGCTTCGGTAGTGCTAAAAATTCGTTCTGGTAAGAAGCTTAACAAAGTTGAAGTAAATGGTATAGCAAATCTGGTTGCTACTGCTGTTCCTGAATTAAAAGTTGATAATGTAACTATATTAGATCAGCAAGGTAAGCCTTTAAAAATAGCTAATGAAGATAATGACGATAGTATGATAAATGCTAATGTTTCTGAGTATCAAGCTAATATTGAAAAAAAATTAAAGGAAGCCGTAGAATCTATATTGGAAAAATCTGTAGGAGTGGGCAAGGTTAAAGCTAGCGTTACCGCTACTATAGACTTTGATAGAGAAGTGATCAGTTCTGAGGTCTATGATCCAGATGGTCAAGTTCTTAGATCTCATAAAACTAGTGATGAAAATGAGAATGAGGGGCTGTCAAAAGATAATGTTAGTGTTGCTAATAACATACCAAATCTACCTCAGCAAAATCAACAGCCAATTAGTAGTAAAAGCAAATCTAAGTCTGATGAAATAGCTAATTATGAAATTTCTAAGACTGTTACTAATAGGGTTACTGAAGGTGGCAAGATAATTAAGCTATCTGTTGCTGTTTTAGTCGATGGTATATATACTCCCACCGATAATAAAGAGAGTAAATTGGTTTATCAGGAAAGATCTCCAGAAGAAATAGCTAAACTTAAAGCTTTGGTGGAGGCTGCTATAGGTATTGATCCAAGTAGAGGGGATAAAGTCGAAGTAATAAATCTACAATTTGTTAGTGATGTTAATTTTGATGAACAAAGCAATCAAAATACATTTGATTGGTTAAAATATGATTTAAAAACTGTAATGCAATTTATTATTATCGCTATTATACTAATATTAGCATCTTTTTTATTATTAAAGCCTTTATTTAATAAGGTAGTGGATAATACTAGAGAAAATTTTATTCCAGAGCTAGGAGATAAGATAATGCAAGAAAACAATGAAGCACAAAATATATCTTTAAATACAGCCTCAAAATCACTTGATGAAGGTGAAAAATCTAATAGTAATGATCTAAAAGTTCACGAGAAACGTTATTCAGATTTATTAAAGTATTTAAATGAAGCTATTACACAAAATAAAGATACTACTTTAACCGTAGTTCGTAATTGGTTATATAAGGGTGAATAATTTAAAATAAAATATTACATTTATCTTGATTTTTATTTATTATAAGGTTAATAGTATAAATGTTTTAGTAAATTTATTAGGGGCGGTTAGCTCAGTTGGTAGAGCTTCTCGTTTACACCGAGGGGGTCGGCAGTTCGAGTCTGTCACCGCCCACCATTTACTTTTATTAGGCTTTTAGGGGGTTGTAGCTCAGTTGGTTAGAGTGTCGGCTTGTCACGCCGAAGGTCGCGAGTTCGAGCCTCGTCATCCCCGCCATCACATAATAAAGCCAGGCTTTATTGCTTTTCTTCTCCGTAATTCTAGTTCTATATAAATTTTGGCAAAATTTTATGTATTAAGTAATGTTAGTGAAGTGCCTTTTATATAGTTATTTATATTGAAGATACGATTTGAAAGGCCTAAATAAATATTATAAAGCTTTCTGATTCATTTTTTGTTTCTGAGTGAAATAGCTAGGGGCAAAATCGTTATAATATAGCTTACAACCCCAGTTCGGAATAAGGAAGCAAATGATATGTAAGGAAAGATTGTGTAGAGTAGAATGTTGAGTTAAAAAGAGTTTTATAAAGAACAAAAAAATAACTCAACATGAAGAAAGATATCACAGAATTATTTTGTATAATAGATGATTTTTGTAAGTTATACGAAAAATATAGGAGTAAGAAGCTACTGCCTTCTGGCAATATGATTAGAGATAGGCATAGTAAGATGGGGTTAAGTGAAATGTTAACAATAATTATATATAGTAAATTACCTTGTAACCCCAATAATGGATTAAGCATATTTTAAGGATCGATTCATGGTAA
>CAYLWW010000073.1:0-7116 GCA_964387585.1 uncultured Candidatus Midichloriaceae bacterium | reverse complement strand
TCGTCCCTTTCTTTATAACGCGGGATCTTTTTTTTCGACTAACTCCAAGCCTTTGGAGAGCCATACTAATAGACTGAATACGAACTCCAAAAAATTTAGCATGTTCTGATAACAAAGCATCAGGATTATTACTTACTCTAGCTTTAAGTATTTCAGGGCAGATCTTTCTATGTGATCTATTAAGTGGACGCCGATCCAAGCTTCCGCTCTCTTCTTTCAACTTAAGCCAATTATAAATAGTAGACCAAGAAATAGCGAAAACTCGACAGGCAGAGCTCTTACTGCCTCCTGCCTCTATAAATCTTAGGACTTTTTTACGTAAATCTAATGAATATAACATCCCTTATTTATATCAATTATTCATATTAATCTCAACTGGAATGACTATATCAGCAACATTTTGGGCTACAAGCTTGATCCAGAGCCATTTTAGCGGCCCAGTTACAACAAGTTTATTGGTAAGTTTTAAACCGTCTACAGTCTCTTCCATGGCATGAGTATCATACATTTTGGCACCAAAGAAAGATGTACAATCAGTGAATGAATAGCCTTCATTAATTTCAGTAAGCACAATTTTTACAGGCTGAACGCCTTTAGGCTTTAAGAAGAAGTGATTGCCAACTTTGAAGTCACCCTCAAGCTTGCAGTAATCCAAATCACCATGCCACGTTGGCCAGTTATTAATGTCCGTCCAAATGCGCCAAATATCTTCGCGCTTTAAACCTTGGAATGTTTTGCTATAAGTTCTTGTCCACATATTACACCTTTATCGTATTTATGGATATAGTATGCGAGTTTACTATATGAGTCAAGACTAAAGTTATTCTCCGTTTCGAATTCCATTCTCTACTCCGGTTTTTGTTTTCTAAAAAATGAAGGGTCAAAAAATGGCGATCCTATGAAACCCAGGCAAATAGAGGGTTTGAGGACATGCGTACCTTCACCCTGAGTGTTCGCATGTATCGGAGAAGGAGAGGGCAAAAACAGAGATTTTGGAGGTGAAATGGCAAAATTGGAGAAAGTGAGGTACGCCTCTAATGCTAGACAGAAATGCTAAAAAGACAGCAAATACTGGAGTTTTGAGAAGCACTGAGGCTAGCGCAAAAAGAAATGAGAAAAGTTATTTCTCAAAAATCTGGCGGAGAGAGAGGGATTCGAACCCTCGATACAGTTACCCGTATACTTCCTTAGCAGGGAAGCGCCTTCGACCGCTCGGCCATCTCTCCATTAATCCTTAGAGTTTTTATCTAAATATGATGGCAATTTTTATAACAGGTTATAAATAAAATCGCAATAGGTTTTAATAAAATTTCAGATAAATATATAATTCAAGATAAGTTAAGATGCAAATTTCAGTACTATGATAGATATTAAAATAGTTAATACGCAAAATATTTGAGTTAAATTAAGAGGTTGCTTGAATATCAATACCTCAGTTAATGCTGTTCCTACTATTCCTATCCCACACCATACCGAATACACAATACTTAAAGGCAAAGTATTATTAGCTTTACTCATAAAATATAAGCTTACAAATGACGAAACAAAGAAAGCAATTGTGGGTATTACTTGGGTAAATCCTTTAGATAATTTTAAAAAAACTGTAAAAAATATTTCTGTTACTCCTGCTAACAATAGGTATATCCACGCTGTCATTTTTATCGCTACTAATTTTATTTATGCACTGATTTTATACATTACAATCATTCCATTGTAGCATAATATAGACAATTTTAAAAGTTTTTAATTATCAAATTTTTATGTGACTATTTTAAATAGGGTATATTACAGTTTCATTTTGTAATAATTTATTATTTCTTATATTCATCCTCTAAAGGTGATTTTTCTGTTGCATAAGCATTACCGTTTTTATGCAAGATTGTTTCTACTCTTAATTCTGCTTCTTCTAATTTATTACTACAGTATTCCTGTAGTTTAGAAGCTTTGCTATAGTAATTTATAATTTCTTCTAATTCTACATTACCACTTTCAAGTATGTTTATAATTTTTTCTAGCTCTGACATTGCTGCTTCAAAAGATAAAGACGATAATTCTTTTTCTAAGTCTTGTTTCATTTCTAAGTTATTTGTTGAGCTATTTGAGGCTTTTTCCATATTTATATAAAATTAAGCTTATTAAATTAGGCTATGATAAATTTTAGAACTTTGAGCTTAAAAAATTTGATGTTACTTTTTAAGCTCATAACTAATATATACTATAGTATATTACAGTTCTATATTTGTATTTACATTAATACCAGTATCAACCCAAGATAAATTACCATCTTTCCTATAGTATATTAAATTTAAGTGTTGATTAGTAGAATTGATAAATAAATAAGCAGGTAAATTTCTTAAATCCATTTGCATTACAGCATCTTTAATGGTTGTTTCTTCTACTTTTAATTGCTTTTCTGCTATAATGACAGGTGCATGATTATGAGCGTCTATATAAAGTTCCTCATCCTCTATATCTTCAGAAGTTGGAATAACATAGCTTGTGGCTTTAAAGTGTTTTAACTTGTCTTTATTCTTACGATGATTCTTTATACGATTTTTATAACGTTGCAGTTGTTTTTCCATTTTACTAACAGCATGCTCTGCGCTATTATAAGGATCAGATTCGTCAGCATTGCTTTTTATTACTATTCCTATTCCTGTTCCTTCATTAACTATAATATCGGTACGAAAAAAGTTATTAGGTTGTTTAGAAATCGTGATATGAGCTTTTATCGCATTTTCAAAGTATTTTTTAATATGTTTAGCAACTTTTTCTTCTATATAACTCCTTAATGATTCGCCTATATCTAAATGTTTACCGGATACTATAACTTGCATATTGCTCCCTAATAAATAATATTTTTTATAAAGATCAATTAATATATTGTATAAATTATTACTTATTGTAAACATCTCTTATCTAAATATTTACTAAAAAGTTAAATCTGGTTAAAAAAATATGCAGTTAAGCATTCTAGGTGCAGAGAAAATCTCAGCAAATAAAGAGCAATTAGCAAAGTTTAAACATTGGTTAATATTTGGAAGTGATAATGGTCAAATAAAAATTATAGTTGATAAATTAGTTAAAGCTTATTCAAACAATAAAAATACTAATTTACTAAGATATGATAATACAAATCTCAAGGGTGATATAAGCAAGCTTTACTCAGCTCTTAGTATAGCAGATTTATTTGGGGGTAAGACGATAGTTATTTTGGATTATGCAAACGAATTCCAAAAAGAATTAGAAAATATCTTACAAAATCGACAATTACAAGGATTGTTAATAATACTAGCTGCAGAATTAAAAAAAGATTCTAAAATTAGAAAAATTGCAGAAACATCTAATTATATAGGTGCTGTAAACTGCTATAAAAAAGAAGATAAAGATATATTAGCATACATAAAATGCTATTTAACAGAACATAAAATATACTATGAACCTTTGGTGCCAGAATTAATTTTACAAGCTTTACCTAAAAATAACCTCATAATACAAAATGAGCTAGATAAATTAATTGAATATAAAGTCAATACTCTTACAGCAGCTCAAAAAATAATTACTGTTGACGATGTAAACAACATAATTGTTCAAGAAGGTGATGTAGCTTTAAATAAAATCTGTAGAGATGTAATAATTGGTGATGTGCAATCTTTCGTATTAAATTTTAATAAAGCGTGTTCTAATCATATTAATTTTATGCTTATTTTACGCACATTGCAAAACTATTTATATCAAGTGTTAGAGCTTAAAATATTAATGAAACAAAAAAATAATAATCAAAGCTATATTTCTAAAGAACAATGGCAGATGTTATTAAACCAAAGCAAAAAGCAAATATTCGGAACAGCTAAAGATGAAATGCTAGAAATACTAACTAATATTAAATTAGAAAAAATTCAATTTTTATTACAATCATTATTGATTGTAGAAATAGAAAGCAAAAAGCAAACATATAGTAAAACTGAGCTTATAGTAGAAAGTTTATTAACAAACATAGTCACTAATGCTTTATATTAAGCCTTATATATGAAATAATTTGTTTATTTTTTATTGTTTATATTGGTAGTAGTCATTGATGATGTCGATTTCAAAAACTATAGCGTTATCCATGAGTATAATTGTACTTTTTTTTATAATTACGAATAAATTAGATAAAAGTAAATTAAAATTAGAGCAGCATAAAGATGGATTTAATACAAATGATATTAATCATGATATTGCTGATTCAATAGAGTTGCATAGTATTAGTGATGATGGAAAGCTTTTTAATATTAAAGCAAAAAAAATGATCAAAAAAAATGATGATAACGAAATAACATTATTTAATATTACTGCGCAATTAGAGTTAAACGATTTTAGCAAAGTTTATTTAAAAGCACCAATAAGTAGCATAGATTTACTAAAAAAGCGCTTTTCAGCAAAAGAAAAAGAAGAATTTTATTTGACTATAATTAATAATGGCAATTCAAAAACTTATAATTTGTTTTTAGAAAATATAGAAATTAATTATAAGGATCGAATTGCGCTTACAGGCAAAAATCTTCAACTTAGGATTGAAAAAATTTATTTAACTAGCAATAATATATCATTAGATTCTGAAGACAGAATAATTTTTAAAGAAAAAGTAAGATTAGAAGTAAAAAATATCGATCTTAAAATCAAAAATCAATTTCTCATTCAATAACTTGTTAAGTAATTTATTATGCTTTATAAAATAGCAAAGCTAAAATTTATAACTATAGTTAAGAGTAATAGTTCAATATTGAATAATATAATGCTTATTATATTATTATGCTCATTTTTTATAAAACTTAGCTTTGCTGATGTTAATGAAAGTGAAAATTCTGCAACTCCCTTAATTAACTTAGAAATAGATAATAATAGGAAAAAAGAGAAGATTAATAATATATTATCACAAATGGCAATGGCAATTAACTCTTGTGATTATAAAATTATATCTAGTTTTCTTAGTTATTATAGTTCGGCTAGTGCTAACTTTTTGATAAAAAGCATACTGTATACTAATATAGAGCCTGAAAAAATAGAGTCTGAAGAAAGCGTTTCATTAACTCGTGATGAGTATATAAACTATAGATATCAAATAGCTAAGTCAGCAAATAAATATTTATTTGAAATCAATCTTGATTCTATTGCATTCTTGGATGATAGTGCAAGTATAGCAAATGTCTCAATAAAGGAAACATCCATAAATAAGACCTATAAAACAATAGATCAAGCAAAAATCAACTCAGGTAATACCAATCAACAAAATACCGATAATAACCCTCAAATAATAACTACAACAACTTTAGTATATACTAATTGTAGTATTTCTTTTCAAAATGATGATATACCAATCATATTAGCAAGTAATTGTTTTGAAAAAATTGTGATAAACTAAGTGTAGTGGTAGGAGAATTGGATATAGATGAGTTTGAGCTAACTATAGCAGAAAGCGCACATACTACTATAGGCATTGTTTATAAGGTTGTAGTAGGAAGTAAAGGATCTATAGATATTGAACTAAAATAGAGTAGTAGTAGATTAATGTAATGTTATTATTAACATCAAAAAGTAATTAAAATAAAGGTAAAAAATGGAAATTAAAGAAATACACAAATGCCAAGAAATATTAGATTCAGTTAAAGTAATAGATATAAAAGAGGCCAAAGAATTCGATAAATTGCTTAGAGATAAAGGGACGCTAAAGAGAGGAATGTGCGTGGTCTAGAAGTAGAGTATAATAGCAAGATAATAGAATTGAGTTCTGCTGAAGAAAAATACCAAAAAATGATAATAGATCCGTGTGAAAATTTAGGAGGTGTTATTGTGATAGGTGACCCTATCTTAGGACAGGGCTGTATAGATGAAATGCAAATTAAGATAAATCAAGGTGAAACATGTTGGAGGATTCCACTAGCGCTAAATTATGACTGTCAGCAAAGAGAGCTGCAAAAGGTAGAAAAAAGCAAAAAAGAGGTGGAATTGAAGAATAATCAGCTCATAAAGAGTGAAAAAGATTTGGAAAGAGCGGTAAAAAGTTTACTTAACGACATCGAACTATTAAAGAGCAAGATGAATACAGAACTTGTTAAAAGATATCAGTATACCAAGGAAATCGAATTTATAGAAGCTAGAAGAGATTTGGAAGTAATAAAAGAAAAAGAGAGAAGTTTATCTGGTGATATCAAATCATTAAATAGTAAAAAGGATATAGAAATTGCTAAAAGAAATCAGTATATCAAGGAAAAGCAGGATATAGAAGTTAAAATACAAAGAGTATTAAATACTAAGTCTTATTTAGAATCAGAAATAAGCAAAGAGAAGGTAGATTATGATAGGATAAACAAAGAGTTAGTAGTATTACTTACAAGTGATAAAGCAATTGATAGCAGTAATGAGATAAGCCAAAAGCAAGAATTAGAAAAAAGAATGCAAGGATTGGAAATGACAATATACTCGGTGATAAAATATCAAAGCACTGAGATGCTACAAGAACAAATTCAGCATGAAAATCAAGACTTATAGAACAAATTTTATAGAAGAATTGGTAAGCGGTAGATTCACTGAATTGATTAGATTTATTAAGGCCTTAAATATAATAAATATTAAAAGCCTTAATATTAAAAAAACTAATTACAAATACAATATGCGTCTTCGGATAGATTTCCTGCATAAGTGCATGATAAATACTGTTCTGAAATAACATTATCATCATAAATACAAACATCAGTGTAATTAAAATCCTTATCATCACATCTAAAGCTTTGATCTAGTGATACTTCCTTTATCTTTATTTGATTATGTTCGTTGTGTACAAATGATTTTTCTTCAAATCCAGATAATAAGTTTTCTGTATCAATCGTCAATTCTTTCTCAATTAATAATTTCATTTCTGGGTTTTTTAATAATCTAGTAATGATCAGTCTAATATCAGTACCATTTAATTTAGAAAGATCAGCCCTAATTTCAGATAAAGTATTGATACTTTTAATACCTAATTCTGTAATGATCAGTCTAATATCATTACCATCTAATTTAGAAAAATCAAAACCAGCTTTAGCTAAGCTATCTATTACATAATCACCACCTATAGATAATACAGTGTTTGGA
>CAYLWW010000072.1:0-7124 GCA_964387585.1 uncultured Candidatus Midichloriaceae bacterium | reverse complement strand
CTTTTTAAGAAAATTATTCTATATCAACTATTTCTTCTGCTTGATTTAATACCAAGCATCTGTTTTCTAGATCTACAGATAATACGAAATTTTTAATAAATGGATAATAAAATGAATCTATGGAATTTGCATTAAAAACCTCTATTATATCAGAGGCTCCAAAATTCAATATATTTTTTACAATTCCTAGTAATTTGCCATTTGCTGATAGTACTGTCATGCCTAACAAATCAGCATAATAAAACTCATCAGTATTAGTTTTTGCTAATTCTGAGCGTTCTATCATCAGTATTGTATTAGTTAGTTTTTCTGCTTCATTTCTAGATGTTATACCTTCTATACTGGCAATTACATAATCTTTTTTTATATTTAAAATTTTTAATTTATAAGATTTACCGTTACTATCAAATATATTTTGAAAAGTTGTTAAATCTGTTCCTTTTTCTGTAAAATAGCGTATCTTTACATACCCTTTTACTCCGGATGCAGCGGAAATAATTCCTATATTAATATAATAATTATGCATAATTTATAGTACAATTTAAGATTGTGAAATTTGAATTTAAACTTAGTTTGTAAAGTTATTTTATGTATATGTAATATTAATTAAAAGAAAGTCAATTAATTATAACTTAAACGTTTGATTTAAAGTAAAATATTTTTCTGTTTTTATAAAAGTAAAATTATATTATGCGTAAATATTAAGTTTTTTTATTAAATAGCTTAACGTAGTGCTATTACTAATATATTAAGCTATTAATATCATTTGCTATTTTTTATATCACTAAATGCTTTATAATTGAAAAACATTGACTTAACATTGTGGCAAGATTAAATATTGAACCTTAACATTTTAGTACAAAAAATTTTTCATAATATAAAATTTAAATTTTAAAAGAACATTATTTTAAATTTTATAAATTGAAATTGTACTAAAGGTATAATTTTAATTTCTATTCATAGTGTATTAATATGTTAAAAAAACCATTTAAAATTAAGCTGTGGCATCAAGTAATAATAGGAATGTTGTTAGGTGTTTTATGTGGCTATTTTTTTAAAGAAAAAGCTATGATATTAAAGCCAATAGGAACAATTTTTATCAATATGATAAAAATGATAGTAATACCTTTGATATTTTTTGCTGTTTTATATGGAGTGACTAGTATTGATGATTCAGCTACATTTGGGCGTTTAGGATCAAAAGCTGTAATGATATATAGTATAACAACTGTAATGGCTGTGAGTATAGGTATAATTTTTGCTAATATTTTTAAGCCAGGGGTAGGGGTAAACATCAATTTAATTAATAGTGTTGATAGTAATGAAGTTCATCATACAGCCAACCAGACATTATCTGGAATATTAATGAATTTAATACCTACTAACCCAATAGAAGCTATGGCTTCGGGTAACACTTTACAGGTAGTAGTATTTGCCTTTTTTACAGGATTTGCATTAATTTTAATAGGTGAAAAAGGAAGGGAGTTGAGAAATTTTATAGTTTCTTCAACTCATGTAGTGTTTAAAATGGTAGAGTTAGTGATCAAACTAACTCCTTACGGTGTATTCGCTATAATGGCATGGGTAACGGGAAAATTTGGATTTGGGATTGTTTCGGTACTAAGTAAATTTATTCTTGTCGTGCTTGGTGCCTTTTTACTACAGTATTGCCTTTTTGGAGTTATGTTGTTAGTCTTCGGTCGTTTGAATCCTTTACCTTTTTATAAAAAAATGAGTGAAATTCAAGCTTTAGCATTTGCAACCGCTAGTAGTAAGGCAACTTTATCTACAGCTATCGGTGATTTGCGTAGTAAAATAGGTGTTTCTAAACAGTGTTCTGCTTTTATATTGCCTTTAGGGGCCTCCATGAACATGGATGCGACTGCGATATACTTAGGTATTTGTGCGGTGTTTTTTGCTCAAATAACAGGTGTAGAGCTAACTATTAGCCAGTATTTTGTAATTATTATCACTTCTACTATTGGCTCTATAGGTGCTGCAGGATTTCCAGGTGGGGGTATGGTAATGATGGGTATGGTACTATCTTCTGTAGGATTACCGCTAGAGGGTATGTCTTTAATTTTAGGAGTAGATCGTTTTCTCGATATGGTAAGAACTATGATTAATATAACAGGAGACTGTACAGTTACTGTAATAGTTGATAAACTAGAAGGAACACTGGATGAAAAAACATATTATTCAGAGATATAAAAATAAGAGGTAAATAATATGAAAAAAAAATATCAATCTTACTTAAGCCAGTTACTGGTAATAATGTTAGATATGAAGAAATTGAAGTTTACTTTTAATTTTGGTTTTCTGCTATTAAGTATGGCTTTGTTAGCTGGATGCAATCCTAATGTTAAAAGTGGTCATGATGTTTATTTACAAAATAATGATAGTAACTTACTTATATTCAATGTTGCAAATATAGAAATAGTAAATGAAGATTTAGTAGCTGTTGGTATAGGAAGAGAAAATGATATTTCAGCTCGAGAAGCATTGATAAACTGGATGAGTTATAAATTACGAGCCGGTGGTACGATGGGTAAGATGAAAATAGTAATAAATAAAGCTAGATTGTTGAGAACTCCTGATATTAATCTTGCAGATCTCAATTATCGTTATTACTATAATGGTAGAGAAATTTTTGATAAAAATATATCCCATACCAATAGAAAAGATGCTTATAAGGGTGAATATACTGTAACGGTATCATTTTATGATAACGATGGTATAGGTAGTGTTAAAGAAACGGTAATTAGCGTATTTAATTATAAAGTAATAGTTGGAGATACCTCATTGCTAGATAAAAAGAAAATTTGGGCTGAACAAATATCAGAGTTATTACAGCTTATTGATGTTGAGTTAAGAGTAAAAACTGCTTCACAATTGTTACAATAATTGGTTGTTAGTTTTTTTTTAAATATGGGTTAACGTAAGCAAGGAAATAGTATACCTTATAGTGAATGAAGGGGTGGTAGGAAGATCATACGTGAGTAATGAGTGACTTACCAACTCTTTGTTTATCTTGCTTTAGCTTTTTATTAATAGAATGAAATAAATTATAAAAATTTCTGAATAAGCTAAATTAAATAACTTACTAAAGTTTTATTCGCTTTTACTTTTAATATGTGTTTATGCAAAAACTGTTTCAGATAGCTGAACCTACTAAATACCAAGAACCAGAGCAAAGTGATTTACTAAACACTGCTGTAGGAATTGATTTAGGTACTACTAATTCATTAATAGCAATTTGGGATAAAGAAGAAAATAAGGCCAAACTTATACCTATGAATGATGATAATCTTTTATCAGAATCAGATTCAATGGGAAATTCTGCTGCCATTCTACCTTCCGTAGTAAATTACTCGAATATTAATAATAAAAAATCTATATTAATTGGTGAAAAAGCTTCCAGATTAGCTAATAGCTTTAGGTCGGTAAAACGGTTAATGGGGAAGGGGATCGAAGATATAATAAATGAGAAGCAGTTTTCTCATTTTAATATTGATTTAGATAAATCATCTTCGCGTATTTTATTTCTAAAAGATCAAGATAATAATAGTTATTCAATTCCAGAAATAGCTTCACAAATATTATTATATTTAAAGCATAGAGCAGAAAATTACCTAGGTAATTTTATAGATTATGCCGTAATAACTGTGCCAGCTCATTTTGATGAAGCAGCAAGAATAGCTACAAGAGATGCTGCTAAAATAGCTGGAATAAAAGTTTTGCGCTTACTAAATGAACCTACATCTGCAGCAATAGCTTATGGTCTGGATAAACAACCTAAGGGTAATTATCTGATTTATGATCTTGGTGGTGGAACTTTTGATGTATCTATTTTGAAAATGCAGCAAGGGGTATTAAAAGTAATAGCTACTGGAGGAGATAGTAATTTAGGTGGAGATGACTTTGATATCTCTTTAGCTCAGCTCATTTCTGATAAAATTTCTATTAATAATATAGATCAAGAAGTGATTTTATTAGCAAAAACGATAAAAGAATCTCTTAGTTTTATACAAAATTGGTATGGCAAATATAAAACTCATGAATTTAATATAAGCATAGAAGAAGCTGAGCAATGTTGGCAACCTTTAATAGATAGAACTAGAAAAATTTTACATCAAACATTATCTGATTCTAATTTCAGTATTAAAGAAATTGATGAAATAATATTGGTAGGTGGGGCTACTAGAATTCCTAGTATAAAAAAAATGCTTATAAACTTTTTAGGGAAAGCGCCTTTATCAGATGTTAATCCTGATGAAGTTGTTGCAGTAGGTGCTGCTATACAAGCATCTGCATTAACTGTAGGTTCAGACCATTTATTATTAGATGTTAACCCACTTTCTTTAGGAATAGAGCTTATGGGGAGGATTGTTGAACCTATAATACCACGTAATAGCCTTATTCCGATAGAAGTGAAAAAAATTTACACTACTTATAAAGATAACCAAACTGCTTTTAAAATTCATGTTTTACAGGGAGAAAGTAATAAAGTTGAGCAATGTAGATCTTTAGCTATTTTTGAATTAAAAGGAATTCAGCCTAAAGCTGCTGGTTTGGTAAAATTAGAGCTAACATTTCGTATTGATGCGGATGGGTTATTAACTGTAACTGCTTATGAAAGTAGTTCTGGTAAATCGCAAAATATAGAGGTTAAACCATCATATGGTTTAACAGAAGATGAATTAATTAAGCTAATAAATGCAACTCATGGTTGAATTTATGTTTATAACATAATAAAACTATATAAATTTTGCCTTTCTCCTCTTTATTATAATTTTGTTTAAACAATTATTTTAAGTTTTTATTAATTTATTGTAACACTTGTAAAATTTTCTATGAAAAAGATTTTATCTAAATTTCCCTTAGCTTTATGGATGGCTTCAATTACATTTAATTTTATTTTAGCTGATTGCAATAAAGCTAATGCTGTACTTATGCCAAGGCCTATTGGTAATGAAAGTAGAATTAAAATTATTAACTACATGCCTAATGTTGTAATTAGGTTTGTAGGGCATTATATGTATCATTCTATAATAGAGTTTGCTCCTGATGAAGAGATAAAAACTATTACCATGGGTACTCCAACTGCCTGGCAATTATATCCTGAAGGTAATAGAATTTTTCTAAAGCCTATAAACCAAGATGCTACCACTAATATGACTGTCATAACAAGTAAAAGGATGTATTTTTTTGAGATGCATGCTAAGCAAGCAACTAGCATAAGTGATAGTAATTTAGTTTTTATGATGAAGTTTATGTATCCTGATAGTGCTGGTGGAACCATAGTTAACCCTCCGCAATATTATTCCATGCCTGATTTAAGTAATCCAGATTCATATAACTTTAATTATAAAATTAGTGGAAAATCATTGGAAATAGAGCCTTTACTCATTTTTGATGATGGTGAATTTACTTATTTCAAGTTTCGTAATATTAACACAGAATTGCCTGCAGTATTTTTAGTAGATGGTTATGGAAATGAGTCTTTGATAAACTATAGAATGAGTGATGGATATATGATAGTAGAGCGTGTTTCTAATAAATTTACTTTAAGGCATGGTAAGGATGTCATTTGTGTATTTAATGAAGATTATGACTTTAATAAAGGGCAAAATAAGGATAGTAAACTTTAAAGATTGTAAATCAAATAGTATATATTATAAGGATTGCATTATTTGATAAAAAAGTGTTAAGCTCATAGCTTAGAGATAAACTTAATGCTTTTAAAATAATGCTTGAAATTGTTGTTACTTCTGCATTGCGCACTCCTATAGGTAGTTTTAACGGTAGCTTATCAACTTTGCCTGCGCATGTAATGACTGCTCGATTAATAGAGCAGTCATTAAAAAATACTAATGTTGAGCCTAATGAAATAAACGAAATTATATTAGGACAAGCTCTATTAGCAGCTAATGGTCAAAATCCGGCTAGACAAGCATCTATATCTGCTAATATCCCCAATGAAGTTTGTGCTTGGGTAGTAAATCATGTATGTGGATCTGGCTTAAAATCTATTACTTTAGGTTATAATGCAATTTTACAAGCTTATCATAATTATGGAGAAGAACATATATTAATAGTTGGAGGGCAAGAGAATATGAGCTTAGTTCCTCATGCGATGAATTTACGTAATGGAATACGTTTAGGTGATTCTAAACTAAAGGATTTAATGGTATTTGATGGTTTGACTGATGCTTTTAGTAATATGCATATGGGAGTAACAGCAGAGAATATAGCAAAAGCATATAATATAAGTAGGGCAGAGCAAGATAATTTTGCTTTGCAATCACAACATAAAGCTGAATTAGCCCAAAAAAATGGAAGATTTCAGGATGAAATAGTACCTATAACAGTAAAAAATTTAAAAAACGAAGAAAAGCTCTTTTTTATGGATGAATTTATTCGTTATGGTTGCAACTTTGAACAGTTAGCTAAACTTAAGCCAGCTTTTATAGAGCCTACTATAGGAACCGTTACTGCTGGTAATTCTTCAGGAATAAACGATGGAGCAGCTATATTGATGCTTATGACTGCTAAAGAAGCAGAAAAACGTAAGCTAAAGCCGTTAGCAACTATACGATCTTTTGCTCAGTTTGGGGTTGAAGCAGATTTAATGGGTACTGGTCCTATACAAGCTTCACGTCAAGCTATTAAAAGAGCTGGATGGAAAGTAGATGATCTAGACTTAATCGAATCAAATGAGGCATTTGCTGCTCAGGCTATTTGTGTTAATAAAGAAATGGGTTGGGATGAAAACAAGGTGAATGTAAATGGAGGAGCAATATCTATAGGGCATCCCATAGGAGCTTCAGGGGCTCGTATAGTGGTTACGCTACTACATGAAATGAATAAACGTGATGTTAGTAAAGGGTTAGCCACCTTATGTATAGGGGGAGGGATGGGTATAGCAATTTGTTTTGAAAGATAAGCTCATCAACATAACTGTACTAAACAAGATTTGATCTGATAGGCGGTAATAAATGAGTAGATCTGAGGATCTAATAAGTTACAATTGTGTTAGACATTAGGTTATTAACCTCATTTCTAGGTATTTAGTCCCAGCAAGAAGTGGTTAGGATTAAGAATAAAATATTGGGTATTAGTTG
>CAYLWW010000071.1:0-7262 GCA_964387585.1 uncultured Candidatus Midichloriaceae bacterium | reverse complement strand
TAAGGAAAACCTTAAATGATTTTGAGATATTTTTTGATGCTGTTGACTTTACATTATAAAAAACAACTAACTATATGTTGTAGACTATACAATTGGTAATAAGTAAGATTGCAAGAGCCTTGAACAGCTTGAACAAAAGACTTGCCTTGGAATAAAAAAAATTATCTTGTGACTGACAAGTATACAACTGTAAATAGTTAGAAATATGATAAAATCGCATGGAGCAACATCAGTGATAGCATTTAAGCGAATTAATGCTCGAAGATTTTTTATGAGTCAATTTGTATAAAAAAACATCACATTTTTTAGCGTTTCTTTGGCAGAATAAAGAAAAAACAAAAAGATTGCTATGAGAGATCGATAAAATGGATCATGCGTTCTTGATCTCTATCGCTCTTAATATCGCTAAATTGTATAAATTATTTTGTTAATAGTATTATACCAATCTCTTACTGTATTTGAGATTATTTAAAATTTGACCAAGGCTATATAACTCTAACTATGTAACATATCACTTTATTTCGAAAACATTAACTACATGAGGCAGATATCTTACATAATATCAAAACTTCACTTAAATTTAAAAACCTGTAATCTAATAAATCAAGTATCATATTAACCACTTTTTACACAATCTTGTTCTCTTTTTGTTTTACTCTTCTTTAAAGACTTTGAACATAATGCCGAACCATTATCAGCTATAAAATAGCCACTATTACCGATAGAATGATTTTCAAGCAATTTATTTACAAATGACTTATGTTGATTAAAAGCTAATACCTGCTGTCCTGATAATACTGCTTTAGTTGTAATGGAAGAAGCTTTAGCAGGATTTATTTGTTTCCCATCTTTATGTAGCTCATAGTGTAGATGAGGACTGGTAGATAATCCACTAGTTCCCACATAACCTATTATATCCCCTTGTTTTATCTTAGTTCCAATAGTTAAATTTTTATGAAATTTATCAAGATGAGCGTATAAAGTTGTATAAGTATTATTGTGCTTTATCTTTATATATTTTCCATAACTATAGTGATTTTGTAATGTTTCTACTATTCCTTCAGCTGCGGCTAATACTGGAGTACCTTTCGGAGCTTTATAATCTAAACCTCTATGCATTCTTGAATAACCCAATACCGGATGATGACGCATACCAAATCCCGAGCTAATAACAGGACTTTTTATAGGAGTTTTAAGAAGAGATTTTTTGATACTAGATCCATCTTTATTATAGTAATTTAGAGTTCCGTCATTATTTTTATAGCGATATATTTCTATAATTTTACCTTTGTTAGTAGATAAATAAGCGTATATTATCTTATGATCTTTTCCTTTGCCATCGTTATCATATAAAACTTTAAACTGACTATTACTACTTAAATCCCTTTGAAAATCTATGTCATAGCTTAGCAATTGCATAAAGCTAGATACTATGTCAGAAGGAATTCCAGATAGTTTAGCAGAATTAATAAAGCTACTTTTCACCCTACCAGCTATTAAACGCTGTTTTGGGTTTGACTGAACTATTTTAGTTGATTTATTTACCGTGCTAATAGTAGGGCTCTTGCTATTTTTAGCTTTAACTACAGCATTAGCTTTATAAATACTCTTTTTATCATTATTAATAATTAAAGAATCTAAAAAGTTATTATCAGAAATATTCTCTATAACAGAATGATAACTTTTTCCATTATCATTTAGAACCACTCTAATCAACTTTTTTTCTATAAGTAAATTAATAGATTTTACCTTAAGGGTATTAGAAAAGTATTTACTATTAGCAACATTATTTTCATTTGGTAGGATAACAATAATTTTTTGCCCTACTCTTAGGCTAGTAACTTTAAATACCTTATCGACGGATTTGGCAACTAAGTGAGCGTTACTATTACTTAAGCCGACTCTTATCAAAAGGCTATATAAGGTATCACCATTATTTAAATATAACGAATAGCTTTTAGTGTTATTTTTGATTTGAGGCTTTAATAGCGATTGCTGAGAATTAATGACAACAGCGCTTTTATTAACATTATTGTCTATGCCAACTACACTATCCTTAATATCAATGCTGTTAGAGACAACAGGTATTGGATTAAGCAATAACTCATCTTTATTAGCTAAATCAATGCCTTTGTCTTCAACATAATAATGAGTATTATTGACACTGTTATTATCAGATAATTCTGAGTTACGTTTTGCATAGATGCATAAATTAAATAACAATAGTGCAGTAGCTACTAAGACCATTAGATCAGAGCGATCACTTATTCTTAAATTGGCACTAATGCTTTTTAGTAGTAAATGCATTACTTAATGCTAAAAGTTAAATATTTTTAATAACATATTTGATTTGCGAATGACTCAAAGTATAGTATATAAGCAGCGTCTAAAAAGCAATATGTTTCTTAATTTTGTTTACAATTAAAAAATATATTAGCATTAATAGTATGCAATTTATTTGCTTTAATAAAAAGCATTGAATTTTAAGCTAATTCTAATTAGCTCGTTATTATCGTATATATTTTTATTGCTTTTTAAAATTGATTTGGCTCTATTTATAGGTTTAGGAAAATTTAATCCACTATTAATAAATTTAAAGATTTCTTTCTAAATGCTAATGTAGTATTGAAGTTATAAAGTAAAAAGTTAACTAAGATTTAATTTTATGATAAAAAAAATAGGTTTTTGGGGAGTACTATCTTTAGTAGTTGGAAGCCAAATTGGTTCGGGAGTATTTATGCTTCCTACGAGTTTAGCACCTTATGGTATTATTGGTTTATGGGGATGGGTTATTTCTGGAGTTGGAGCAATTACACTAGCTCTAGTCTTTGCGTCATTATGCTCTACATTCCCTAAAACAGGAGGGCCTCATGCTTATGTAAAAGCAGCATTTGGTGATACTTTAGCTTTTTTTACAGGCTGGACTTATTGGGTTATTTCTTGGGTAAGTAGTATAGCGGTAATTAAAGTTAGTATAGGCTATCTTACACCCGTAATTGGTTACCATGGTCCAATTATCAACCTTATAATGGAAATGAGTTTATTGCTAATAATTACCATGATTAATTTAAAAGGAATAAAAGCAGCGGGAATGGCTGAATTCATTCTAAGTTGCCTTAAGGTAATTCCTTTATTCGTTATCCCTATAATAGCTTTATTTTTCTTTAAAATGGAAAATTTTGAACAATCTCAGCTTATTCAAGAACAAACTTTAATGCAAAATTTAAGTCAAGTTACCTTATTAACTCTTTGGGGTTTCATAGGATTAGAGTCTGCTACAACTCCTGCAGGATCTGTCGAAAAAGCATCAACTACTATACCACGCGCAGTAATTACAGGAACCATATTAGTAGCGATACTTTATATAGTAAATAGTGCTAGTATAATGGGAGCTATACCCACAAACCAGCTTATCGCATCTAAAGCACCTTATGCAGATGCAGCTAAGTTAGCGTTAGGAGGTGATTGGTATATATTAATTTCACTAATATCATCTATAATTTGTATAGGAACATTGAATGCTTGGGTATTAGCTAGTGGTCAAATAGCACTAGGAGCGGCTCAAGATAACTTATTTCCTAAGATTTTTGCTTATAAAAATAAAAATGACTCTCCATACGTTAGTTTAATTATTAGTTCTATAGGTATATTACCTTTTCTTTTTTTAACTTTAGATCAAAATTTAGCAGGTCAAGTTAATTTTATAATTGATATTTCAGTTTCGGCATTTCTTTTAATATACATAGCCTGCATATTATCTTTATTAAAAATTTTAATAAATAAAAAAACTATAACTACTAGCAAGCGTATGATATCAATTTCATATAGTTTATTAGCTCTAATATTTTGCATATGGATTATTAGTAACAGCTCTAGTTCAACACTATTATATTCTACACTTTTTGTTTTTAGTGGGATCCCAGTATGTTTCTATAACTTCTACTATAAAAAATCGATCAATAGTCTTTTATCTGTTAACGATAGTAATATTAATAACTAGTTTATAAATAATAAAAATAACTTAATAAGGAATATTTTATTTAATGTGTTAAGAATATTTAATTTACAAAAATTATCTCATAACTTGAGAAAGAAAGTCATTTTACTAACTATTAGCTTTGTAATAATGGATTTAGTCTCGTTATATTGGATTTTTAATTTTGTTCCCCCAGATTATTTACAAGGTGATTTAGCTAAAATAATGTACGTTCACGTACCCGCTGCCTGGTTGGCTTTGGCTCTTTACTTAGCACTAGGTATATTTTCTATAATACATTTGATCACACGCAATATAGTATATGATATTTTAGCTCATTCCATAGCCAGCGTTGATTGTTATTTAACTTTAATTGCTATTGTAACAGGAGCATTATGGGGTAAACCTGCTTGGGGAACATGGTGGGTATGGGATGCTAGGTTAACATCTATGTTAATACAATTATTTATGCTATTTGGGTATTTGCTATTACGCAGCAACTTAAAAAATGCTTCGAACTACCAAGTCAATAATGAAAGGATATCTCAAGCTTCTAGCATATTAGCATTATTAGGGATGATTAACTTACCAATTATAAAATTTTCGGTTAATATTTGGAATACTCTTCATCAACCAAGTAGTACAGACAACCTTTTCAAGTTAAAAGCACCTAAAATAGATTTAAACATGATATATCCATTGCTAATAATGAGTATCAGCATCATAACCTTTGCATTCATTTTGATAATTTTAATCAATGCTATCATTAAATTAGAGCGTAAAATACTGAATCTATCTTTAATTGATCAAGAATAATCGGATAATATAGATAAAATAGTATGAAATAAAATGATCTAGAAATTATTGTAAAAGGGTTGATTGATGAATTTTTTAGGATTTTTTGATTACTTATTGTGAGTACACTTCTTACATAACCTATAAAACAGTTATTAACTATAGCTAAAGTGTTGTAAAAAGCCAGGAACTTTGGAAGTAATAAGTCATTAAAGAAAAATAAAAAACTGTAATTTTACTGTTTGGGTTGAGAAGTTTCTACTATCCATTATCTCATAGAGATCGGTTATTGTGATGGATAATGCTGCTTTTCACAAAGGCAAAGACATGCAAACTCGTACATGTGCTGGTCATACTTTGCTCTATTTGCCTCCATACCCTCCTGATTTGAATCAAGTAGAGAAAAAATGGGCTCAGGCCAAGAAAATTCCTCGCAAAGCAACCTGTTCTATCGATCAACTATTCAGTTCTTTCCTGGTATGACACTTTATAACAGTTTGGCTATATAGCTATAGTAAAAGAATTTTTTAAAAAAAGAGTGGTAGGCTACATAGCTTTTTGCCACTCTTTTTACGAACCTAATTAACTTGGCCTTAGAAGGGTTATTGACTAATAACTTAATCCTTTGTGCATTCTATAGCTCATAATTGCTTTCAGTTAATGGTTTCACCCCTTCAACTTCAATGGATCCTAATAACTCCTTACAAATTTCTTCTTGACGGTAATCACTACAAAAACTTTTTAACCTAGAAGACTCAACTCCACATTCATGTAGCATCTTGATAATTTCAGGATTATTGAATTCCTTTGATTCAGTTATAATAAATGAAAGAGAAGTATCATCTAATTCATTCATACCAACATAACCGGACTTATACAATTCCTTCATGACGTCAATACCTACTTTTGCAATAGCTTCTACAAACTCACGCATATGAAATATACCAGGATTAATGCCGGTATCAGAAAGCATCTCAGGGGTTATAGGTCCTAATTTCGTAGCAATTTCATCGTAGTCATATGCATTCATTTTTTTTAAATTAGCCCCAGCTTTACATAACGGCTTAATAATTGAAGTGCCTAGTTTGATAATGATTTCTTTAATATCCAAAGCATTTAATTTACAAAAATCATAACCAGCTTCAGATAGTAGCTCAATACCTGTAATACCTGATTCAAGAATAAATTTTGCTGGTTGCACTTCGCCTAATTGAGGAAGTTTAACGCTAAGAAAAGAATCTTCTGAATTTGGAGTAGTATTTATACTAAATGTCATTTTATTTTTTAATTTAAAGAGTTTTTATTAATTTTATGTAAAAACGATATTATAAAAATTCAAAATTTTTACTTTTATCTTTTAAATCATTATATAAATATCATTTCTTGAATCAATAAAATTAATTATGTTTTTCATTAATTTTAGATGAAGAATATTGGCAAAACTTTAATATTTTCAACTTATAGCCTCTAAATTAGTATATTTTATAGCTAAGACAAAATAAAAAGATTATGGCATGCGAGATGAAGTATGTTAATATATAGAGGTAAAGATTGATATTAAATTAATAAAAATGATATACTCTGTAGACTTCAGGAAAAAAGTATTAAAAAATAAAAGATGGAGTTTGATTTAGTGAAGTAGCTATGGGTTTGGGATATCAAGAGCGGCTATATTCAGATGGAGCAAGAACCCTAAAAACACAAGGCACTAGAAATAAGCCTTGAAGCAAAGAAGGTTTAAAATATTCTAGCTATAGAGCAATTTCCAAAGAGGTATAGCAGAGAGAGAACTAAAAGATTGGGAGTGAGTGAATCTGGCATCAAATAAGCTATGAAGTCCTTCCTTAGGGATTACATATAAAAAATTCTAATCAATCCGAAGTTGGATCCAGAAAAAAGATATATGTTCTGCCAAAAAGGTATTCCAGTCAATAATTCAAGTCATTAACTATACAATTCTTTAAAAAGCTCTTTTTTATATAGCCTTTGTCGCCTAAGAATAGGCAGGTCAGGCATTTTGTTAGAGATAAAGCCCAAACTCTATAATCAACATTCCCAAGTGTTAGCTGAACTCCTTGAATCTCACCCATTTCATTAATTACAACATGTAACTTTAGCACAAAAAACCATCCCTTAGTCGTTTTACCTAGCTTGGCGTATCCGGCGCAAATACTTTGTTTCGTCTAATACTTTTTGTGTGACAAACTGCTATAGATGTTGAATCTACGTAAGATATTCCAGTGTTTTTGCCCCTCTATAATACCATTCAATTAAAAGTGCAAAATAAAACTAATCACCCAAATTTCTTTTTAACCCCAATAATGGATTAGGAAGGAGTTAAGAAAGATGTTTAGGGGATATTTTTAGAAAAGATTCTATTTGTTTTGAAATATCTGAAAGTTTTTTGGTATATAGGTTGGAAGTAGTTTATTCTTCATTTTTTGCACAATTAAAGAGCTACTTCCATGAAAAAAGATATCACAGATTTATT
>CAYLWW010000070.1:0-7361 GCA_964387585.1 uncultured Candidatus Midichloriaceae bacterium | reverse complement strand
ACAATTCATGTGTTTCAGAATGCGCTTCAACAGAATGCATTTCAGGAAATTCAACTAACTATAAATGCGTCACTATAGCAGAAAGTATATGCGGGAGCAACACATCAATCTGTGAAAATATTGACTCAAATACTAACGCAGGATATAAAGTCAGAGCAAGCAACATAGACACCTCATGCACATCAAACTGCGGTGCGGGAAAATGTATTCTTACTGAAGGAAATGTATCTTATTGTGCTTCTGAATTAGATTCTGCGAGAATAAAAAGTCAGGACTCTGATGCCTGTGTTGTTACTTGTGCTGCTAATCAATGTATTGCGGAAAATAACATGGTATATGAATGCGCTTTAATGACAAATAGTCAATGTAAAACTAACTTAAGTATGTGTGATAATGTAGTTAATATTATTGACAATGCTAATAATATATACAATGTCAGAACTAGTAACACAGATTATACATGTACATCAAATTGTGGTTTAGGAAAATGCATATTGATTGTGAATAGCGTATCTTATTGTTCTGCTCAATCAGGTCCTGGTAACAATACTCTCAGAATAAGACATAAAGGCAATGATAATTGTGTTTCCTCTTGCGAAGCAAATGAATGTATAGTAGATAATAATTCAAATTATCAATGCGCTACAATAACAGATAGCCAATGTGGAAGTACTACAGAGATTTGCTTAGGTATTGATATCGATACCAATAACAATTTAGATAACGGCTATTTAGTAAGAACTAGCAATACAAATAATAAATGTACCTCAAATTGCGGTTCTGGAAAATGCATTTTAACTGAAGGTACTGTATTTTACTGTACTTCTCAACAAAGTGTAGGTAGCAGTCCTATCAGAATAAAAAGTAGAGTCTCTAATATCTGCGTTTCGACGTGCGCTGAAACTGAATGCATTTTGGAAACAAATTCAGATTATCAATGTACTACAGTTCCCAGTGGTAAATGTAGAAGTAATACAGAAGTTTGCGAAAATATTGATATTCATACTAGTCTAAATAATGGGTATAAAGTAAGAACTAGTGATTCAAATAAAACATGTACCACAAATTGTGGCTCTGGAAAATGCATTTTAAATTTAGGTGGATTATCTTATTGCGCTACTCAATCAGGTCCTGGTAATGTTTCTCTCAGAGTAAAAAGTAAAGATTCTGAAATATGTGTTTCATCATGTGCTGAAACTGAGTGTATTGTAGAAAATAGTTCAAATTTTCAATGTACTACAATTACAGATGATCAATGTGGAAGTAACACACAAATATGCGAGACCATTGATAGTAATATTGATGGAGGTTATAAAGTGAGAGCAAGTAGTACTGACAATACTTGCGCTACTAGTTGCGGTAATGGCAAATGCATTTTGATTGAAACTGAGGAAGGTGCGTCTTACTGTGCTTCTCAATTAGGTCCTAGTAGTAGTTCTCTTAGAATAAAAGCTAGAGAGTCTGATCTTTGTGTTTCTTCCTGTGCTATAACTGAATGTGTTGGGGGAAACAACACGAATTACCAATGTGCTACAATAGCAGACGGTGAATGTGGTAATAACACAAATTTATGTGAAAGCATTGACATTGATATTAATATAAGTGTTAATAATGGATACAGAGTAAGAACTAGTAACACAAATAATGCATGTACATCTAATTGTGGTACTGGAAAATGCATTTTAACTGAAGGACCTACAATTTACTGCATTCCTCAGCAGGGAATAGGCAGTTCTACAATAAGAATTAGAAGCAAAGACTCTGATATTTGTGTTTCTACTTGTAGTCCAGTGGCCAATAAAATAGTCTGTCAAAATTTTTCTGTTCCATCATTTAAATGCGATGTAGCATCTTCTAGTTTATTTTATAATGCCACTGCAGATGGAGTCGAAAAAATATGTTTAACTGAGTGCCCTAGTTTTCAATGCGCTAATCCTACTACTTTTCAATGTATGACCGCAGAATCAGGAAAAATATTTATTAGTGAGTCTCAAATATGCGCTGCAAATTGTATGACTGTCATTCCTAAATGCATTGACGCAACAAACTATCGCTGCGTAGACCCAGATAGTACACACTTATCTCATAATGACGGATCTGAATGCAAAGTTGAATGTAATGACGCAACACAATGTATTAATTCTCAAACATTTATCTGCTCTTTACCCTCACATGGACAGTTAAAAGAATCAGAAAATAATTATTGTGTTGCGAAATGCACTGATAGTTCTAAATGCGGTAAAAGAGATACAGGAGGAAACGGGCAATACAACTGTATTTCACCTCAAGTAGACAATTTCCTGGAAAGCAACAATTCTTTGTGTGTTTCAACATGCACAAATAACAAAATGTGTGCAAATTTAAGCACTTATGTTTGCATGCTTCCTACAGCTGAGCAGAACTTTAAAACCGGTAGTTCGATTTGCTTAGCAGCTTCAAGTAAATGCGGCGATGATAATCAATGCATTGATATGAACTATTACTGCACAAAACATACCACTAGTAATGGATTTATTAAAAAGCAAGACGGAACATGTAAGTGTTCAGACACTCACTGTCTTTCAAATAAGTCTAATAGTTGTATTATGCCTTATTATAATAATTTTGCTGATGAAGCAGGTGGAGTTTGCCTAAAAAAAAGTCCAAATACAAAATGCTATACAGAAAATAATTCAATAAAAAATTTTGTTTGTAGAGATGTAAGCTTAATAAATAGTAATTCAGTAACAACATATGTAGATGATGGGGATGGTTCGAGTTGCAAAGAACTGAAATGCTCTGATATTAACAAATGCTGGAATAAAATAGTAAATGTAATTAATGCAATGGATTATAAATGCACAAATGATAAGGATTTTCTAACTACTGAAGGTAAAGTAATAAGAGGAGATGGCGGAAAATGTGAAAACACTTGTGAGGATAATAAATGCTGGGATGATAATTTACAATGTCAGCCTTTAGGAAATGGAGTTTTGATTAATTTAGATTCAGTTGAAACTAATAAGTGTGTTACTCAGTGTTCAAAAACAACATGTACCTTTAGTTTACTTAATGCATGTTTTCCAATTGGTTCAACGTTTGAAAAGGTAGGAACAGCTTGCACATGTAAATTAAATGAGAAATGTATAGACTACAAAGCGAAATTAATTGATGTTATGACTAATCCAGCTACTGCGTGTATTGATCCAGTAGAGAATAAAATTTCTGATGGTAATGGATCAATTTGCAAATTTAAGTGTTCAGATTCAACAAAGTGCTGGGAACCCTTTACTTTTAAATGCATACCTAAGAGTACACTATTTATTACTAAAACTGATGGAGGGCAATGTTTTTGCGCGGAAGCTAACAAATGCATGCAAAACGCTTCTACCTGTATTAACACAGTATCAAATGAAATTAATGATGGTGACGGTGGAAAATGTAATCTTATTAATTGCTCTGATAAAGAAAAATGCTATGATAGTAATTTGAAACAATGTATAAAACCTAGTTCAACAAAGGCTTCTAGGCGAGATGGGAAAGAATGCTTTGATCCTACAAAAATTGCTTGTACTGCAGAAATTACAACTAATTGTGTACCTAAAGCTGATATGACGTGTACTCTGAACAATGAATGCGTCGATCCAGATAAATTCATTTGTCGAGTACCCTCTAAAGGAAGATACGTGCAACCAGAGAAAAGTTTCTGTGTGTTTAAATGTGATCCTGATTATTGTTATCATAAAGCTAAAAAAATGTGTATAACTTTAATGCAGCCAAATGCCAATAATATTCAAGTAAAAACATTTAATACAGTTAATGACATAATAGGAGGAGAATGTGAATGTGTAAATAAAACAATGTGCTATAAATCAAATGAGAATACTTGCATTGTTCCAACAGTGGAAAATGAATTAATTTCTAATAGCGATGGACTTAGCTGTGTAAGCGGAAGATGCTCGAGTAGTCAACGATGCTTTCACCCTGAACTTAGAACATGCTATACTCCTCCTTCTATTGGAGCAGCATTTAAAATTGCTGATGATGGATCATGCATTTGCAAATCTGCAACTCAATGCTTAAATCCTACAAACTTAGATAACAACTTACCTAGTTGCATTGATCCAGTAGATGGAAACGCGTTTAAAAATACTAGTTTATGCGTACAATCATGTGATAATGAATTCGAATGTATTCATACTGGAACATTTAGATGTATTAATGGAGCAATTGGTCAATACGTAAACGGTGATAAGGGAAAATGCATTACTGATTGTACTACAGTAACTAAATGTCAGAATATTGTAAATTTTAAATGTTTAGCATTAAGTTCAAGTTTGGCTTATTCTACCAAGGAAACCTACACTAAACAATGCGTTTGTGTAGACGGTAATAATAAACATTATTGCTTTGATCCTACCACAGGAGACTGTGTAGAAAGCAGTAGTAGTAATATAGTTGATTCGGTAAAACAACAAAATCCTATATGTAGAAAAACTATTAGTTGCAATGATGAAAATTACTGTGTTCATCCTAAATTATTTGTTTGCATTAATATGGCAAATACTGATTTAGCTAAATCTAACGGAATGTGTATTTGCTCTAATCTAATGAAATGTATTAATCCTGATCAAAGCATTAGTAATTTTGATGATGTAACAGAAACATTATGTGTCAATGGTGGCTCAACAAAAATAATCGACGGGCAAGGATCACTATGTTTATCCAAGTGTAAGACTGGGTCAGAAACTTGTTTTATTCCAACATCTGGATTATGCGTTGAGACAGAAATAAATGGTTTTGAACCTTCTCTTGGGCATGCTTGTAAATGTGCTGATCATTCAAAATGCTTAGATGATTTCGAACCTGTTATTAATGTGAATCCAAGTTTATCTAAAATACCTACTTATACGTGTATCACCCCTGTTACTGGAAAAATCGGTGATGGAAAAGGAGGTGTTTGCACGACTACTTGTTCAAATGTATATCAGTGCATAGACAACTTCAAATGCCGTGATCCGGTGGAAGGAAAGGTTTCTTTGGGAGATGGAACAGCATGTCAAACTGTGGCTCCGTTCTGTCCAGTGAACAAATGCTATCATCCTAATAATTATTTGTGCGTTTCTTACTCTGCTCTTACGAACCAAGCTGCTACGGGAATAAGTACTCAAGAATGCAAATGCACTGGATATTGCCTAGATCCTTTCACATTAGTTTGCTCTACTGGATCAATTACAAAAATAGATAATCAAGACGGGTATATGTGTACGACCAAATGCAAGGATCTAAATAAATGCTATAAGGACACTGACTACAAATGTATTTTACCCATTATAGGATTTTACTCAAACTCTGACGGAGGAAAATGTGTCACAGCATGCTCTAATAATAAGTGTTATAATTCAAGTAACTATTGTGTTACTCCCGACACAAGTAATAGATTAGAGACCCCTGGAGGAGCATGTAATAGTACAGAAAACTGTGGTGATGGTAAATGTATAGATTCTTCTGACAATACTAAATGCATTGTCTTAGCATCAGGATTTACTAAAGTAAATAATTTTTGCGATTGCACTGACGATACACAATGCTTTTACAAAGGAACTTGTATAACTACTTACAAAGATATGGGATTATATTTGTCAACTACTGTCCCAGAATGTTCCAAATCGTGTCTTTCAAATGAATGCATTCATCCAGTTACTTTTAAATGTATTACTCCTACAGTTGGAGTTTTACAAATAGACTCCACAACTGGTAATTGTAAATGTATTGATCAGGCGATGTGTTTAAATACTACGGATAATACTTGCATTCCAGGTGAAGACGGTAAAATTTCAGATAATGACGGAACTTATTGCAAAACAAAATGTAGTCTTAAAACAAACTGCTATAAAACAAATGGACCTGATACTTTGTACACATGTGTTGCGATAACAGCAGATAATGTTGCTCTCGAAGCGGGAGGATTATGTAGTTCAAGTGGCTCAACTTGCAAATATTAATAATCATTGCTTTCATCCAGTAACCAATATTTGTCAAGAATCAGGAAAAGATGGAGTATTAGCAGTAACTGGAGGATCTGAATGTGCTTGTGCTGATAGATATTCTTGTTTAGACTCTATAGGAATAAAATGTATTAAAGCACGAACAGGTAAAATTATAGACCCTGATGATAAAAAAGTATGCAGGGAAAGTTGTTCTGATACAAATAAATGCTATGATAAAAACTTTATTTGTAGAACCCCAAATTACTATAATGTTAGAAATGACTCTACTGGAGGAGCTTGCACTGAATTCTGCACTGATAATAATAAGTGTTTTTCTCCAATAAGTTATCAATGTAAGAGTATTCTAGATTTAAATGATAACTATTATATTAATACTCTTGGAATAGAATGTGAATGTAAAAATGATGATTATTGCTACACTTCAAAGGATACCTGCTCATTAAAACTAAATAATAACGATTGCTTAGACTTTTATAGTTACCAATTAATATGGTTTGTTAATCATGATTCATATCAATGTTCTAATAATACATATAGAGTACATAAAATTGGTTCAATAATTAGCTCAGAAAAAATATTAGTAGGAATGGATGATGCTAATGATGACGGAGTTCCTGATGGTTTCGTTTCTTTAGTAACCGGAGTAACTGATGGCAAACCAACATTTGCCAAAGATTTTATTTATAAAGACTATCAATATATCATATATAAAAAAACATTCAGCGAAAATTATAGACATTGCTTCTACTAATTTTGATACCAATAATAAGGTTGATTATAACCCTTTTATTCCGAATATTCATGGGTATAAAAGAGGAAAGCCATTTGTAGCGTTTGACTTTGAGTTCAATTGCATTAATTCTGTTACTATTAATGCAAAAATTGTATTTTACAAAATAAAGTACTTCAATAATTACACTGAAGCTAAAGCCTTTTATGATCGATTGAGAAACTGTGATGTTGATAGAGTTCTTAGTGATGGCTCAACTATTTTGAATGAAAACTCAACTGCTAACTTAATTAAAGCGAAGAAATTTTCAATCCATATAATCAGTGATCAGGCTTTAAAAGATATCTTTCTTTTAGGAAAGCTTGATTCTACCACTATAACTTCATATGATAATACACAAGCTAATTGCCTTTCATCTTAATAGATAATTAAACTTACTATTTTTCTAATTTTATAAATGTAATTCATGAAATTCGAAAGTTTTGTTTACTACTTATAAGTTGACATTAATATTTATTTACTTTTTTTAATATTAATATTAATACTATTTTTATTTTAAAAAGTCCAAATATATACATGACTTGTTTTGGGGATTGGGGATTGGGGATTGGGGGTTGGGGGGTTGGGGCCCGGGCCCCAAC
>CAYLWW010000069.1:0-7503 GCA_964387585.1 uncultured Candidatus Midichloriaceae bacterium | reverse complement strand
AGAAATAGCGAAAACTCGACAGGCAGAGCTCTTACTGCCTCCTGCTTCTATAAATCTTAGGACTTTTTTACGTAAATCTAATGAATATAACATCTCTTATTTATATCAATTATCCATATTAATGTCAACTGGAATGACTATACTCAAACCAACGTAAAGACCTCATGTATTCTACATCAAGCGCATATATAACGAATGATAATATAAAAGCTATAAAGATTAACGAATATCGACTATATGGGGAAAAGTGCGGCTTTATCTACCAAATTATTGCAGGGCCAACAATAAAGTATAATACAGTCAAAGGGTTAACTGCGTGAAATATCCAATGCAGCCCCCATAAATGTTTAATATAAGGAATGATAGTATCTTTAATCATAAGCTATTAATTTTTCAATACTTATAACATCTTCCTAACACCTTGATTGTGAAGCTATTCAACACCATCATTTGACCCACTTTTCACCATATATAATAATTCCTTCAATATATGCTCAAGACCTATATTAGTAATAGAAGAACAAAGCATTACAGGCTTTTTAAGTTTTTTTTCTATAAGAATTTTAGCATCATTTGCTATAGTTGAGTCTACTAAATCACATTTGCTTAGTACTATCAATTCTTTCTTCTGTATCAGACTTTCTTTATAATTAGCTAACTCATAGTAAATAGTGTTATAAGCTTTTATAGGATCATCATTAGTGATATCAATGATATGTAATAGAACTTTGCATCTTTCAATATGTTTTAAGAATTTATCTCCTAAACCATGTCCTTGACTTGCACCTTCTATCAGTCCTGGTAAATCGGCAATAACCAACTCTTCATGACCAATATAAGCTACGCCTAATTGGGGCTTTAATGTGGTAAAAGGATAATTAGATATTTTAGGTTTTGCAGAAGTTACGACTGATAAGAATGTTGATTTCCCAGCATTAGGAAGGCCTAATAATCCTACATCAGACAATAATTTTAACTTTATCCATATCCATAATTCATCACCTTGAAAGCCTTTAGTTGCTTTACGTGGAGCTTGATTTACTGAACTCTTAAAGTTAATATTCCCTAATCCTCCCCTGCCGCCTTTAGCTATAACAATTTCTTGTCCGTCATGAGATATATCACCAATTAAAGTTTCATTATCCTCTGCATATATTTCTGTTCCTACTGGTACTTGAATATATAAAGTTTCTCCCGAAGCCCCATAACAATTAGCTCCCATACCATTTTTTCCTTTAGGTGCCTTAAAATGTTGCTTATAACGAAAATCTATCAAAGTATTTAGGCTATTGACGCCGACTAATATAATGTCAGCTCCCTTGCCACCATTACCACCGTCAGGACCACCAAATTCAATAAATTTTTCACGACGAAAGCTAGCTACTCCATTACCACCATCACCAGCTTTTAAATATATTTTTGCTTCATCTATAAAATGCATAATAACATTACTTTTAAATAATTATTTGATATTATATTGTTAATAGTTGAATTTATAAAAGCAAAGCATCTATATTCTGCAAAAGAGTTTGAATAAAGTTAGCTCTGCCAACGCTTTCATTAGCTACCAACTTAGTAACTATTTCTTTTCCTGAATAATTTATTACTAACTTCCCTAATTCTTGACCATTTGTTATTGGAGCGGTTATTTCATCATAATAAAATGCTTTTGCGTGTAATTCATTAAAATTATTGCTTAGTTGTCTAGGTAACATCAACCATATGTTATCTTCTGGTTTTAAACCTACCTCGAGTTTATCACCATACCTAACTTTAACTTTTAGCACTTCATCATTAACTGAATATATTAACTTTCGGCTAAAATTATTAAAGCCATAATTTAATAAACTTTCCGCTTCTTCAATGCGATCATTATTACTTCTAAGTCCATTTAATACAGCAACAAGCCGCATATCATTTCTTTTTGCGCTAATTACTATGCCATAACCACCACTTTCCGTATGCCCAGTTTTAATACCATCTATTCCAGCAATGCCTATTAAAGTATTACGATTGGGTTGCTGTATATTATTATAAGTAAATTCCTTTTCTGCATGATATTTGTAATATTGAGGAAAGTCTCTTATTAAAGCTATACCCAATTTAGCTAAATCACGTGCAGTAGTTAAATGCCCCTCTTCTGGCCAACCAGTAGCATTTTTAAACTCAGTTTTATCCATTCCTAATTTTATGGCCATATCATTCATATGCCCAACAAAAACTTCCTCACTACCAAACATCCCCTCAGCCAGCGCTACACAAGAATCATTACCAGATTGCACTATCATACCACGGATTAAATCTTCTACCAATACATTATCATTATACTTTATAAACATCTTAGAGCCTCCCATTCCCCAAGCTTTTTTACTTACTCTAAAAGTAGTATCTAAAGATAACCAACCTTCTTTTATTGCTTTAAAAACAAGATAAGTAGTCATCATTTTACTCATTGAAGATGGTACCATAAGGGTATCAGCATTTTTTTCATATAAAACTTCACCTGAATCATAATCGACTAGTATCGCGTAAGTAGATTTAGTAGAAAGTGTAATTTTTTGCGATAACTTAGAGTTAGAAGTATTGGTTGCCTCAGAATAAGCTGATAAAGTATTAATATTGATAAGATTTAATAGCAATATTATTAAAAATAATGATTTGAACATAATTGAATTGAATCTATTTTTATTAAAATAAGCAGAAAAAATATTGGTAAATAAATTATTTTTTTAAAACTAACAGCTAATTATAGATAAGAAAAAAAGTATTGCATGTTAAATATTTGTCATCAACAGACTTTTTAGAATATTTATATGATAATTAGTTGAAATTTCGTGAACTTACTTAGGTATAATCTCACTTAATTTATCTATGCCAATATCTATGAGTGTAGTTAATTCTCTTTTTATTTGACGTATTTTATTTAACTTAGTTAAATGACCACTTCCCCATTTTTTAAACCATGGTTGGATATATTGCCATAAATTGGCTTCAGGATATAAGGAATATATAGTACCTTCTACAGTAACCATATTTTTTTGCAATAATAAAAGCTGTGGTTGAGTTTCCATACCAAATTCAGAAGTAATAGCAAATAATCTTTTAAGCAACTTTGCAATAGGAATCTCATTAATAGGCTTTCCTATAACGGGTTCGGCTATACTTCTACAAGCTAAAGCAAATAATCTCAAAGACTGAGTCTTTGGAACATAACCAGCTTTAAAATGTAATTCTGCAACACGATAATAATCCCTTTTAGTAAAAGCATATAATATTTCAGCTATATAAAGTCTATCGCGTTCAGGTAAAAAACTTACCATACCAAAATCAATTAAAACTATTTGTCCTCTCTTATTAATCAAAACATTACCAGGGTGTATATCAGCATGGAAAAAACCATCTTTGTATGCTTGATTAAAAAATATGTTAGCTAAGTTATAAGCTATTTGAGCTAAATCAAAACCTTGTTCTAATAGCATTTCTTTTTTGCTAATAGATATACCATCTATCCATTCAAGGGCTAAAACTTTTAAACCAGAATATTGCCAGAAAACTTTAGGTATATAAAGATTGGAATCAGACTGAGAGTTTTCACTTAACTGAGAAGCAGCAGCAGCTTCATATTGCATATTTAGTTCAATCACAGAAGTTTTTTTAATAGCCTTGACTATTTCTTCTAACCTTAATCTCTTAGCTGGAGGCAAAATTTTACTAACTAAGCTAGCCACAAAATGTAATAATGCTAAATTAGCAGAAAATTTTTTTTCTATGTTAGGACGTAAAACTTTAAGAGCTATATCTATACCATCAAAAGTAACAGCTTTATGAACTTGAGCAACTGATGCAGCAGCTATCGCTTGCTCATTTATTTCTGCAAATAAATTTTCAATTGGAAGTTTTAAATCTTGCTCAATGATAGATTTAATGACTGAAAATGGAGCTTGTGGAATAGAATCATGAAGCTTAGATAGTTCAGAGCATATTACTTCATCTAATAAATCTGCTCTGCTAGCTAAAAACTGCCCTAATTTAACAAAAGCAGGTCCTAAATCAGGCAGCAAAACAACCAATTCATTACCTAATTTTGTTTTAAGTTGTTTAACTTTTTTTAAATTATACCCTTTATTAACTCTATAAAATTTGGTTATAAGATATAGCCGAAAGGCAGTGAAAGTAAATTTAGAGAAAAAAACTCGAAATAAAAACTTTATAAATAAAACTAGGTTAATAATTCCGATTATCATTCTTATTCTTAAAATTATATAAATTTAAATTAATTACAGAAGTAAAATGCTTATTTTAGCTAAGTAAATTTTTTATATTTATCCCTATATTTTTATTATGGCAAGAATATAGTTTTACTGCTAAATTAGCTTGGTTAATTTAACTAAAATATTAGTTAACTATGAAATATATTAAACTTTTACAGCAATTAATACAACATCGCTCTATAACACCAATAGATGATGGCGCTATAAGTAATATAGTCAATATTTTAAATCAAGATGGGTGAAGGAGAAAAGAACTTTTGCTTCGCTGGGTACACTGACGTAGTTCCAGAAGGTAATACCGAAGCTTAATCATACGGTCTTTTTGAAGGCGTTATTGAAAACAATACTATATTATATGGTCGAGGCGTCGTAGATATGAAAGGCGCTATAATAGCATTCATATGTGCAGTTAGCGAATTTATAGATAATCATAAGAATTGGCAAAATGAAAAAGTTGGTAGTATTAGTATAATGTTAACTGGAGATGAGGAAGGAAAAGCAGTCGATTGTTTAGCGAAAATGTTAAAATTATTGAATTCAGAAGGCGAAATATTTTCCGTTTGTTTAGCATGAGAGCCAGTAAGCAAAAAATATATTGGCGATACATCTATAACTAAATAATAACTATATGTTTATAAGTTAAGTAAATGATCATAGAATTACTGAAAAGCAATTCTTTAGTGAAGTATGACTTTGCTATGCAATATATGAAAGCAAGGTTAGAAAAGATAATAGCTAAAGAAGCTAATTCAGCAATATGGTTGTTAGAACACCCCTCAATATACACTGCCGGTATTAGCGCTACTTCAGATGAAATATTTAATTACGATAATCTAAAAATATATTACACTGAACGTGGGGGAAAATTCACTTATCATGGACCTGGTCAGCGGGTAATATACCTCATGCTTAATATCAAAGAGTTACATAATAATAAACCTGATGTACATTTTTTTATTCAGCAATTGCAAAATTGGTTAATTAATGTTTTAGCAAAATATAATATAATGGGTGAAGTTAGAGAAAATCGTATAGGGATATGGGTGACTGAGCAAAATGAGGAAAAAAAAATAGCAGCAATAGGATTAAAGATAAGGAAATGGGTAAGCTACCATGGTATAGCAATTAATTTATCGCCAGATATAAACTATTTCAAAGGTATAATACCTTGTGGAATTAAAAATTATGGAATAACATCTTTTAAGGAATTAGGTAAAAATGTATCAATGGAAGAATTAGACAAAACATTAGTAGAAACGTTTGAAAAAACTTTCTCACATAAATTATTAAACACAAATGTTTTTAAATAGATAATGCATTTCTATTAGTTAAATATTATGACACCAACAGCACCAGATGATTTTATAGAACCAAGTTTAAAAGATAGCTTAAACTTTTCTCAAAACAATGATAAGCACCATCTCAAATTTGATCGAATAGCTTTAATCAGTGCTATAAATCAAAAACACTGGTCATACGTAATTGCACAACTTGCTTCGCTTACTAATGAACCTAAATTATTAAGCATTGCCATTACTCTAACAGATAAAGAGAATCGCAATCTTTTAATGTTAGCATTAGAAGATGATAATATGCATTTATGGGACTATATCTGGCAACTTGCAGAACAAAATAATGATTTAAAGCTTTTATTAGAAGGCAAAAGTAATAACCAAAAAACTCTAATAATGCTAACTAATAGTAGAGTGAAATTGTTGGAGCAAGTATTAAACGCTACCAAAAACTACTGTGGATTAGATACATTAGAACATTTGATAAAAGTAAAAAGCACTAATGGAGAAAATATATTCACCCATCTTATATTGTATAATGAAAAAAATAAATTTAGTACATCATACGATAACTTAGAGGAGGAAAAATTCTTTTCTACTAACTTACCCCAAGCCTTCCAATTGATTATTGACTTTATAGCTTCTAATATGAACTTTAAGTGTTTGGTAAAACTGCTAACAGAAATAAATGAAGAAGGCTATACAGCACCAATGATAGCAGCTGAAGAAGGTTTATCAGAAGTTTGTATGGAATTTTTAGCTTTTCTCGATAACCTAATGGAGCAGGATAAGGAAGACATAATAGATAATATACTATCCCAACAAGATAGTGCGAAAGGTAATAATTTCTCCATGCTAGCTGCTATTAATTTGCCCCCTAGCAGTAAAGTATTGGATACTGCATTAGATATAATAATCAAATTCAATAAACCAGAAATTATCAAGAAGTTTATAACTATATCTAATGAAAATAAGTGCAACATATTGATGTTATCCATTATAAATCATCATAATAATTTCTCTAAACAGCTTTTAAATATAATAAGCAATAAAACATTTCCAAGCTCTATAGCGGTTAGTTGTATATCTAATATTTTAAATTTAGAAGACGCGCAAGGGAATAATAGCATTTTATTTTCTATAGCAGTAGGGAATAACTTAGTTTGTCAAAAACTATTTGAATTAGCTAAGTCTAAATTAGGGATCTCAGAAGTGAAAAGTCTCCTAGAAAGAAGCAATAAAGATGGTCAATTGATAGAGTTAGCAACATTAAGCAAAAATTATAAGATCGTTTCTACTTTAATAGAATATATAAAATATATAGGTGAAGTGAATCGTTATTTGGATAAAAAAGCAATTAAGCACATTAAATCTTTATTAAATTATCGTAACAACAAAGGAGAAAACTTAATAATAGAAGCTATAAAAGGAAAAGATCACCAAGGAGTATCAGCGTTATTAGATTTAACTTCATTAACAGATAAATTACAATGTAAAATTGCACTATGTGGAAAAGACAACAAAGGTAACACCCCTTATTCGCTAGCGTTATCTACTAATCAAAAGCAAATCGAACAAACTTTGATTAACTTTGCTAAAAAAAATCATAACGAAGCATATATAATAAATCAAAACACCTATTTAAATAAAAATAATAGCAATTTCTCTATATTTAAGTTAGCACAAAAGAGATAATAAAATAACTCTAATTATACCTAACTCTAAAACTCTTAACTAAGCAACCACTATTAACTCTGCATTTATAAATATACCTTTAATACTTCAAACCCCAATAATGGATTAGGAAGGAGTTAAGAGAGATGTTTTGGGGATATTTTTAGAAAAGATTCTATTTGTTTTGAAATATCTGAAAGTTTTTTGGTATATAGGTTGGAAGTAGTTTATTCTTTATTTTTTGCACAATTAAAGAGCTACTTCCA
>CAYLWW010000068.1:0-7831 GCA_964387585.1 uncultured Candidatus Midichloriaceae bacterium | reverse complement strand
GATTTAGTACACAGGTTTTTTGAGTGGTTTTTAGCTGTCTTCAAACTTATAAATTAGTAGATACTATCCTTAAATTTATAATGAGTTAATCAAAGCATTTGTAAAAAAATAAAAATATACTTATAATAACAGCTTAATTGTTATTAAATTGTGATTTTATGAAACGTTTAAATGCTTTATGGAAAGAAAAAAACAAGATACTCGATTTTATTCAGAATACTGTTCGTCATTATTCTACGCCCGAATCGAATCATCTAAAAGACAGCGAAGTTAGTAAACCTGCGTTAGCTAAAACAGCAATAGGAGCGAGTAATTTTAAAAAACTTGCGTGGGAAAGTACTGTATTCGTTGATAAAAGCTTGCTAATAAAAGATTTTATAGAAAATGAAGGTGAAACATTGCTAATGACCTTTCCAAGAAGATGGGGCAAGAGCATTAATCTAGACATGATTAAAACATTTTTAAGTAACGAAGCAGATGCTGAAGGTAAAATTGGAAAGATTAAAATAGGTGAAAATCTTAAATTCTTTAAGGGAGGAGATGTAGTTGATAATTTAAATACAACAAAAACATTAAAGCCTCTAAAAATTTCTAAACATCAAGATATAGTAACAAAATATCAGGGTAAATTCCCAGTAATAGCAATTGATTTTAAGGATACAAAAGGAAGTAGCTATACGGAGGTTGAAACTAGTATTAAACAGCAAATAGTTAATCTTTATGCTAATAATAAATATTTAGAAAAATATTTAAATGAATCGGAAAAAACGTTAACTACTGCTCACAAAAAACAATTAGAAAACTATTTTTCAGATAATTTAGATAAACAAGCATTAAAAATGGGATTAAAATTTTTAAGCAAATTATTACATCTTCACTTCAATCAAAACTCTTTTATCCTAATTGATGAGTATGATGCTGCAATAAACGATTCTTATATTAAATTAGGATGTGAAGAGTCACAAAAGATAGTAGAGCTTTTTAGGGGTATCAACGAAGCTACTTTTAAAGGCAACGATTATTTACAAAAGGGATTAATAACTGGAGTGTTCAGAATAGCGAAAGCTAACCTGTTTTCTGGATTAAATAATTTAAGTGAATATAACATATTAAATAAAGAATTTGCCCAATATTATGGGTTTACTGAAGAAGAAGTACAAAATCTATTATATCAGTATGATGTGCCAAATGATTTATCTCAAGATATTAGAGAGTGGTACGATGGTTATAATAGCAAAGGTACTAAAATATATAATCCATGGTCCATGGTCCATTGTTTAAAAAATTTTCGTGTGCATCATAATAAAAGCATAAATGATGTTAGCATGCTTAAAAGCGAAATTCTTAAAAATTACTGGGAAGAAAGCGGAAATATAGATTTTATAAAGGATTTATTTAAAAATCCTTTAATAAAAAATAAAATAGATCGCTTAATAGAAGATAAAGGATCATTACAATTTAATTTAATTGAACAAATTAGTTCTAACGATTTTAAAATATTAAAAGAAGTAATAAATTTAAGCTCTAATTGCAAAATTGATGAAACAGTTGCTGATTTACTATTCTCTTACTTATTCTCTGCTGGATACTTAACTATTTCTGAGAAAGGCGGATTTAAATTGCCAAACTATGAAATAAAAACTGAATTCCAGAAAAAATTATTGGAATATTACAAACAACAGTACAATATACCTACAGAACTGTTTACTAATGTTACAAATGAGTTACAAAAAATTCTTGATTCTAAAAATAAATCGAGTACAGATAAAGCTAAAAAAAGTTTTCAAGAATCATTTGCAAGCCTATTAGCAAAATTTCCTAAATTTGAAAAAATTAAAGATAGGAATTTTAAAGTCGATGAGACAGGGCAAACTTTTCATGGTAATGAAGATCTTATACATTGTGTGATGTCTTACATTACACTTCAGCTCAAATCAATATCTAAATTCGGTACAGAAATACACCTTGGTAAGGGAGTAGCCGACATAATGTTTATAGACAAACTAAATCAAAAAGGAATTGTAATAGAGCTAAAGTATAATAAAAATGCTACAGTAGCAGTTGAGCAGGTTAAAACTCAAGAGTATACAAACAGCCTTATTAAAGAAATGGATGTTATTGTAATTGGAGTAAATGTTTCTCAAGATAAAACAGTTGACATAAAATATAAGGAAATATCTAAGGGAGATAATCTTTCTGGCAGCGGTACTAATAATGAGGAGAATAATAGCTATAATTTACCCTATAATGAATGGTTTAATAAATACTATAGTGAAGGAATTGAAAAAATTCTTCAGCTTAGAATAAAAGACCTAGGGCATGAATTAAGAGAAAAAATAAAAATGTTACCAGCAAAATATCAATTAAGTTCTGAAAATGCAGATATAGACAAAATAATAGAAGAGATAGCTAAGTTACATACTAAAGAATGTGATATAATTTTAGTTCCGTATAATATTGAAAACAAACATTGGGTAAGCCTAATTTTCAAAAATAATAATAAAAGTTTTGAGGTAATATATTCTGATCCTGAAAACAAACCTATAAATCATATTTTGTTAGCGGAGTTAGAAAGAGGGATTATTGAACATCTTGGAAAGAATTTACAATTTAGACAACAAGTAATAGAACAGCAAAAGTATAATAACTGTGGTGCGGAAGTAATTGAAAACTTTATCCTGTATTTAACTGGTAAACGGGTATCTCAAGAAAAAGCTATAGAACTTCATTCAAAATTAGTTGAAAATGAGCTATTGAATGTAGATTCATCAGGTGTACACTTTTTATTTGAAAATCAGAGTAATAACAATTCTTCAGATTTTGGTTATTTAGAACAAAGAAAAAGTTATGATCAATTGTTACATAATTTCGATTATGACAATCACCAGTCTGCTCTATTAGGACAGGATCACAACGAAACTATATAAAAAGCCAAGTTGTACGAAAAACCTTTAAATTCCTATTTTCGTACAACTTTGTAAAAGCGGCGTATTTTCCGTATAATTTTTAGCCACTTTTTTACCGTATTTTCTCCATTCACCCTGCCCTATTGGAAATCACTGGTTTTCTGGACTAGTGATTTTAAACTCTTTATTCAAAATGCTAATAGACGAATGTATGTATCACCTGTTATTCATATAACTAACATCTGTATCACACATATAATATAGTTATCACATGCGTAATGTATAGTATGCATATAGGTATCACCTGTCATCTATATATTTAACATCTTTATTACGTATTATAACTATCTAATATACAGATAACACTTGCTAGATATACATTTAGTAACTAGTAACTAGATGTATAGCAGTTGACATGTACATAAAAATGTTATACATTATACTATGTACAATTAAATATTAATACCACATGGCTATCATAATTGCTTTTATTTCACAGAAAGGCGGAGTAGGTAAATCAACTTTAGCAAGAGCTTTATGCAGAGAACTTGCTAATAATAAACTTTCAGTCAAAATTGCAGATTTAGATATTCAACAAGGCACTTGTGTAGAGTGGGGGAGAACTAGATTAAATAATAATATCGAACCTAGAATCTCTATAGAATTCTATAAAACAGCAAGTTCCGCTCTAGCAGATAGTTCAAAATACGATGTACTAGTAATTGATGGACCAGCAAGAACTAGCACAGCAACACTAGAAATAGCTAAAGTTGCTAACCTCATTGTACAACCTTCTGGTGCTAGTGTAGATGATCTAAAACCAGCAATAAAAGAGTTTCATGGTTTAGTGACTAATTTTATAGCAAAATCAAAATTGATTTTTGCTCTTAACCGTATAGGAACAATTGCAGAAGATGCCGAAGCACGGGCTTATATAAAAGAGGCTGGTTATGAAACTTTCGAGGGATGTCTCCTCGAGCGACCAGCTTATAGGAAAGCCCAGAACTTAGGTTTTTCGGTTACTGAAACAAATTATAAAACTCTAAACGAAAAAGCAGATGTATTAATGCAAAATCTTATAGATAGGGTAATAAAAAATGGCTGATGCATCAAAACTAAAGTTTTTAAAAAAAACATTGGGACAAGCTCCGACATTAGAAGAAGCTAGCAATAATATATATTCTCCTGAAGTCGCTCCAGCATCTGATTATATTAATCATAGCACAAGAATTGATGGGCGTAGCATGAGGCGCACCAACAGAACTGTAAGACTTGCAACTTCTGTTACCCCAGAATTTGATTATACACTTAGGAAAATAGCTTTAGAAAATAACATGCTCCTATCTGAAGTGTTGGAAGAAGCACTAAAATTATATCAATCAAGTAAAAATTAACTGTGTTATGATGTTGATTGCAAAATCATAACACATAAATATAGCAGTCCGTAATTAAGAATAACACAGCACAGAAAATAGGTTGAAGAATTCATGTTAACAGCTTTTCAGTTAAGGGTAGCAAGAGATATATTAGGTCTTGGTTTAAGAGAATTTGGTCAATATTTAAATGTTAGCCGTACTACAGTATTTAAATGGGAACATCAACCAAATTTAAGTTGGATACATAATGCTACAAAAGTAAAGAATGTAATGCTAGTAAAACCATTTTTTGAAGAAAATGGCATAGTATTTCCTAATGAACATACTATATCGCTAAAAAGCGATATAGTACCCGCTCCTAGCACTGGTGCATTAACAAGATTTCAATTAAGAGGAGCAAGAACAGCGGCTCATTTGACTCAAGAAAAACTATCTGAATATCTTATGATTCCTCGCATCGTTTTAAATTACTTAGAAAGACAGAAAAATCTAACATACCTCAATACAACACCTAAAAAAGTTGACGAGCTTTTAATTAAAAATATTTTTGAGGGGTATGGTATTATGTTCCCTAACGATTTTAGCATATCGCTAAGACAAAAAATCTAGAGTGATTTGTAAAAATTAAGTTGACAGCTGTCGTTATAAACTATAACCTTACGTCAATACATAATTTTATAAAAAAAGGTGCTAAGAACACAAAAGAACTTAACACCCTCTAAAAACAGCCCTAGTTACCATTAAGGTAAGAACTAGTTTTATGTATAGTATAAGATAATCTTAGCAGGACATTTCTTATACTAAAAATATAAGCTGTTTTACACAGAGAGTCAAGCGTTCTTTTAATTCTTAGCTTCATTTATGGAGCTAAAAATGCAAAATTTATCACTATTTGAGAGTAATTCTAAACCATTTACCGTAAATAATCACTTATCTTTCAACTTTAACAATCATACTAATCTTAACCTTACTACGTTTTCCTCTATCACAGAGACCAAATCATATGCTCCAATCACTTGCTGCGTTCTTGAACATGTCCTTACTACTACCAACCTCACTTCTTGCGAGAAACTCTATTATTTACTAGCTGATAGCCTTGCCCTAATCAGCAAGAATAAAAGTCATAATAGATCATGTGCCTTACCAAGCAAAGACTGGGCTGAGCGTCTTGGATGCTCTCGGTCTTTAGTTTTTACTATGCAAAAAAATTTAGTAAAAAAGGGTTATTTCATTATCAATAAAGATTTTGATGAAATAGGTAGAAACAACAGAAACCTTATCACACCTACTCTTCCTACTTCTGTATTTAATCATTTAAACGAAAAGTTTCCAGATAGAACAGGGGATCATACTCCTTATAACTACTTCGTTGAGTGCAAAAGATCTTATTTAGATAGAACCAAGCTATTTATCAAACTTAATTATGACCTCCTCAAACTCATTAGTTCTAATGAATATACAAATTCTAGGCAAAAAATTATGTGGCTAGGTTTTTATACTAGATGTTATAAAAACTATATGCTTTTGGCAAAAAAAGGTTTTGGTTTAGGTAGCTATAGTTACAGCAATGATTCTAGTTTTTCTTTTATCACTTCTTACAAAGAGCTAGCAGATCTATATTTTTGTAATACTAAGCATATATCTAAAACTATTAGAGCCTTAGAAAAGCTTGGTTTTATAAAAACAGAAAATATTTACATTAGAAAGAAACAAGATAGTCTTGATGATTGTATGGTGCAAGAGAGGCAAGATAAATCATTATGGAAAATCACTCTATCATTACCAGCTGAATGTATCGCAGAGCTAGAAAAAATAAAAGACCGCTCTAACTTAAAACTAAAGGATGTAAAAAACGAATTAGCAGTTACTCGCAACAATGCTGATCATAAATTAATTGAAGATTGTCTAATACTTGGGGGGATCAAATTCAACTTGAATCTAGAAGAGTCATCATTATTAAGGTCGTCAATTGATGATGATAGTAACCATAACTACTTAGATGGTGATAATATTACTTATGAAGGTAACACAGGGGTTTCTTCCTTACCTCTACCTGATAATTCATGTGGTAGGTCATACGATGAATCGTATGATGAAATATATGATAAATCATATATCGATTCTGTAATGGAAGAATTAGATGTGGAAGAGGTTGGAAAACTAGAAGGTAAATCAGAAGATTCCTCTGATTTAGATGGTGATAGTAATTCGTTATTCGATGAACCTGAAACTTTATCAACCTCCTCCTCTTTAGAAGAGTTTGATAAAAAAACAGTAAAAAGTGATGGAATCAAATCTGACCCTCATGTCGCCAAATCTGGACTACTATTAAATAAAGACCTTATATCAAAAATAAAAGATATTAAAAGTAACTTAGGGCTAAAGCCCAAGGTTCTTTTTAATAATTTTTTAAAGAGGTTTAGTAAGGATGAGTCAGGTGTGGATGTGGGTAACAAGAAAGAAGGGGTTACCAGAGAAAAAGAGTTTGATATCCTCTCGGAGTTAATTCGGTCAAAACTTAAGGTGTTGCCGAAAGATAAAGCGGATAAGGCTAGAAAGTTTGCTTACTCTCTTGTTTCTAAAGGCCTAGCTACAGGATACGCAGCAAGTCTTAGTAAACACGAACTGGCAAAACAAATAATTCACCATGCGGCAACTTGGAAACCTACTAAGCTAGGAAGTATCTCTAGAGAGAAAGAGATAGATACGGCTTTATCGGTGGCTTGGAAGAAAATAGTAGGTGGAACATGGCAATTTCCACTAGAGTTAGCTAAAGCTGAAATCTTGCAGTACGAGTTTAATGCTTACAGACGGAAATATCAAGAATCGGGAGTGTTGTCTCACGAGGCAAAGGCTTTGGAATCCGATGTTAATAATTTACTGGGCGGCTGGTGCGATTTGGTCGGTAAGATTACTAAAGGTGGTAACTCACTTGCTAAGTTAAAGAAAAATACGATTAGTATTGGAGATGTTAACACGTCTTTAGCTACCAACAGTCCGTTGGAACTAAAGTTAGAGTATCGACAAAGCACTTATCTATCTGAGAGTATAGCATTAGAAGACTCTTTTTTATCTGATTTTAACGATAAAGGAAGTCACAAGCTTGATTATGATTTGCTAGAAATTGAGGAGCGTAATAATTGGGTTAACATTAGTTTGTCACATATACCAGAGCAGCAAAAATATCTCAAGGTAATAGCTAGCGAGACTGATGATTCTATAAAATTAGAGACTATCAATGGAAAAGAATGTTTTGTAAAGTTAAAGGAACTTGAGATTAATAAAGATGGAGAGTTTGTTATGACTTTGAAGACCGATAAAGGTAGTGCTTTTCAAAGTCAAATTGCTGCTTCAAGTTACGGTAATTTATTACTATCATCAAGTAAGCATATTGTTTACGATGATAAAAATAATCAACAAACACAACAATCTACAAGAGAGTTTGTTAAAATAGATACGGCTTTATCTAGTATTTTTAAAAATTTACAACATAAGGGCTAGTGTAACATTCTTTCTGTACTTTCGTTTTAAATCAGTAGCAAAATATAT
>CAYLWW010000067.1:0-7835 GCA_964387585.1 uncultured Candidatus Midichloriaceae bacterium | reverse complement strand
ACTAAAAATTGCTCCATTGATGAAATCTTTAATACCTACCTACCATGACTTTTTTATACTGCTTTAGCTATAACTCAAAAGAAATGTCTAAAAATAATTGATCAAAGTGAGAAATTTCACCTTTAATCCGTCATTTCATATCAACTACAAATTTTTTACTTAATTGAGATCGAACGAATAAAGTAGGTAAGAAGATTACTTTGCATCTAACAGATTATATGAGGGCTTTGTAAGCGATGGAGCGGAACCATTATACATAACGATAAATTAACCGGCTTTCAACTCCTTTATTAGACTTTTTTCAAAACTAGGAATTTAGTCACTTTTTTGTTAGGATTACCACAGAAACTGGAGTAATAACCTGGTGTTATCTTAGTAGAGGAAATCCTTACTTCAAATGAAGTATAAAATTTAATATTCTTTAGCTCCTATTTATAAGGATAAGAATAATCTTCAAAACGATAAAATCAATGATATTTGGGAAACTGGATAGTTTTAATCTTCGTTTTCGATATCTTTATAAGTTACATCAATACTTTTACCCTTATTTTCTTCTTTTGCCATATTATTAGCGGCAAAGCCCTCTTGTTCAATCTTTTCGCTATTAAAGAGACTGGCTATTTCTTCGTCTAATCCTTGCTCTATTGTGTCGCTTTGATATTCTTTATCAAGATTTTCATCGTTACTACTTGATTTATAAAACCTTCTTTGCTTGCTTACAATTTCTTTAATTATTGAATTAACGTTTAATTTATAGTCTGCTATTTCTCTTAAGGCTATTACTGTATCTTTATCACCTTCTACCTTGACTAAGGGCTCGGCACCTAAGGATAGTTCTTTAGCGCGATGTGCTGCTATCACTACAAGATGGAACCTATTGGTAACTATTTTTTTACAATCTTCTACAGTTATTCTTGCCATTTTCAGTCTAAGTTAAAAAATTCATTCGGGTTTTAAAGTTGAGTAATAATTACATTATCTTGTTGCTTTATGTAATTATCTCATTTCTTAGCTTTCTTATTATAATATTTTTAATCAAAACTTCCTAGCTAATTTTTAGATAAATTACTCCAGTATTATCTATTGTAATAGGAAAAATTTTTATTTGGAGACAAAATTAGTTTGCTTGATTATTTTTATAAGGTATATAAAAATGTATAATACCTTGTAATATAAAATGCAACTTATATATTAATGCAATTTCTAATAAATATGCTCTATTCTAAAAAAAATACTACTACCCTAACATTCTTAATTACAGTAATTTTAGCTATTACAGCTTGTAGTAATAATACAGAAGTTAAATATACTTATCCAAAATCTTTCTCAGAGATACGAGAAGAAAGGATAGGAAAATTGTTTGGAGATTTAGTGATATGGGATAGTAATAAAAATAATCCCACTGTATTAAATGCAAATACAAATAAAGTACAAGCTAACAGTGGAATTGCTAATGCGAAAGAAATAGAGTTATCAAAAAATCCTTACATATGGCAAGCAGCTTTAAATGTGGTATCTGTTATGCCTATATCTATAGTAGACTCTAAGTTAGGCATTATAACAACCGACTGGTATCAAACAAGCAATAACAGCAGAGATAGGTACAAGCTAAATATTTTATTATTAGGCAATGAACTTAAATCACAATCTGTAAAAGTAACAGCATTTAAAGAAGTAAAAAATTTAGATAAAGGCAATTGGCAGTCTGCAGAGCCTTCTATTTCCTTATCTCAAAGTATCGAGGAGAAAATTTTAATTAATGCTAGAAAGATTAAGTTTACTAATGAATCTGCTAAAAATTTTAAATAAAGCTGATAAATAAAAACTTCGCTATTTTCTCGTATCTAATGTAGTGATTTGTAGACTCTGCACCTGTAATATTGCTTAAGAAATCTTCATTTCTAAGAAATATTTAGAAGTACACCTTGCTTTTCTCTTTAACTTACCTAATTAAATATAGTAGTTATTAATCAAAACAACTTTAAATAATTTATATTAATGGTTATGAAACAAAAATTTGGAGCTGAAGTAGGGAAAATACTAAAGCTTATGATACACTCGATTTATACTAATAAAGATATATTTTTAAGAGAGTTAATATCGAATGCTTCAGATGCATGTGATAAAGCGCGCTATGAAGGCATACAAAAGCCAAACTTACTAGAAGAGCCCCTGAAGATTAGAGTAAAAATCGATAAACCAAACCATTGTTTGATTATAGAAGATAATGGGATAGGGATGGATAAAGATGATTTAATAGAAAATTTAGGTACTATAGCTAGTTCAGGTACGCAAAAATTTATTGAAGCATTGAATTCTAATGATAAAAATTCCACTCAATTAATAGGGCAATTTGGTGTAGGGTTTTATTCAGCTTTTATGATTTCTGATTTAGTAACTGTTTATACTACTAAGCTAGATAGTAATAAAACTTATGTTTGGGAATCTGATGGTCAAGAAGACTATAATATTAGTGAGCATAACGAAAACTTAAGTAGAGGAACAATCATTAAACTTAAGATTAAGCCAAGTGAAGTGGAATATTTAGAAAAATATAGGCTAAGACATATAATTACAACTTATTCTGATCATATAACATTTCCTATAGAATTAATAGATGAAGATAATAAAGTCGAGCAGATAAATACAGGCAAGGCTTTATGGGTGAAATCTCCTTCTGAAGTAAGTACAGAAGAATACAAAGATTTTTATCAATATGTTGCACATAGCCCAGATGAGCCATGGATGACTTTGCATAATAAAATAGAAGGTAACTTAGAGTATGTGAGCTTATTATATATTCCAAGTAAAAAACCATTTGATTTATTTAATCCTGAACGTAAGACACAAGTAAAGTTATACATAAGAAGAGTGTTTATTACTGATAGTAATATATCTTTAGTGCCTCAGTACTTAAGGTTTTTACGTGGTATTATAGATTCAGAAGATCTACCTCTAAATATTAGTAGAGAAACACTACAACACAATAATACAATACAAAAAATACGTAAATCTATTACCAAAAAGATATTAAGCTCATTAAAGAAAAAAGCAAACGAGGATGCTAAAGATTATGAAAATTTTTGGAGCAATTTTGGTGAAGTTTTAAAAGAAGGGTTGTGTGAACCTGCTTTAGAGGAAAAAGAAGATTTGCTTGAGGTATGTCGTTTTTATTCGACTAAATCTGGAGCTAATCTAGTTAGCTTAGAGCAATATATAGAAAATATGGTCGAGAATCAAAATGAGATATACTATATAACTGGAGATGATTTGGAAATTATGAAACGCAATCCTCAATTAGAAGGATTTATTAAGAGAGATATAGAAGTTATTTTATTGAAGGATACGGTTGATCATTTTTGGGTAAATGTAATCAACCAATATAAAAACAAGGAATTAACCTTAGTTAGTCGCTCTAACATTGATCTTGATAAAATAAAAAAAATTGAAGATAAGGTTGAATCGGATCAAGAGCAAAATAAAGCTCAATTAGATGAGCAGCAGTTAACTAGTTATATAAAATCAGTTTTGGGAGAAAAAATAAAAGAAGTAAAGATATCGACTAAGCTTATAGATAGCCCTGCTTGTCTAAGTATTTCTGAAGGTTCAATGAACATTAATATGGAAAAGATGTTAATTGAACAAAAACAACTAGCACATAAATCTGCTAAAATTTTAGAAATCAATCCTCAACATCCGATATTGCAAAAGTTGTCTAGAGAACTTAGTTCAGAGCAAAAGAATGATAGTACTTACTTAATTGATTTAGTAATGATTATATTTAATCAAGCTTGTTTAATAGCTGGGGAGCCACTTAATGATCCGTGTGAGTTTGCTTCAACTATTAGCAAATTATTATTAAAAACATTATAGCTATATAAATATCAGCTTATTATTTTTTATGCTTTTATAACTTTGCTATATAAATAAATTCTTAACTTCTTAATAAAATTTGAAATATGATAGAATTAGAAATTAACTCATTAAAAGAGAAAATTCAATATTCCATAACCTTATTAAAAGGCTATCTTTAACTGGGAAACAGCGATAAATCAATTAGCTAAGCTAGATGAAGAGTGTGAAAATCCTAATTTATGGAATGATACCGTTAATGCTAAAAAATTATTAAAAGAGCGTAGTTATCTGAGTAATAGAATAAATTCTATAAAAAAGATAGAGGACGATTTAAGCCTTTCATTAGATCTATTTCAATTAACTGAGTTGGATAATGATGAGGTAGGTAAAAATGAAATTATACAAAATTTATCTAAGTTAGCTAATCTAGTTAAGTTGCAAGAAATTGAGTGCATGTTTTCAGGAGAGGCTGACTCAAGTAGTGGTTTTGTTGAAATTCATTCTGGTGCTGGAGGAACTGAAAGTGATGATTGGGCTTCAATGTTATTGCGTATGTATACTAGGTGGGCTGAGCGACACAGATATAAAGTTAGTGTAATAGATTATCTTAGTGGTGAAGAGGCCGGTATAAAAAGCGTTACATTAAAAATAGAAGGAGAAAATGTTTATGGTTGGCTGAAAACGGAAGCTGGAGTTCATCGCTTAGTAAGATTATCTCCATTTAATAGTGCAGGGAAGAGGCATACGAGTTTTGCTAGCGTCTCTATCTATCCAGTAGTGGATGAAAATATTAATATTGAAATAAAAGATTCAGATTTGCGTATAGATACTTATCGTTCATCTGGAGCTGGTGGCCAGCATGTAAATACCACTGATAGTGCGGTAAGAATTACCCATTTACCTACTGGTATAGTTGTACAATCGCAAAGTAATAGATCGCAGCATAAAAATAAAAGCGAGTGTATGAGTATGTTAAAATCTCGTCTATATGATTTAGAGTTAAAAAACAGAGAAAATCAATTAAGCAAAGAGCATAATAGTAAAACTGATATAGGTTGGGGGCATCAGATTCGCTCTTATGTATTACATCCTTATCAATTGGTTAAAGATTTAAGGAGTGATTACGAAACAGGTAATTCTGAGTCTGTTTTAGATGGGGAAATTGATGAGTTTATACGTTCTAACTTAAAATTAGGAATTTTTGGCAAAGGTTTAAGTAAAAAATAAAATATATAGATATTTAGAGTTGTGCTTTAGAAAATTTTTATATACTCTCTATTGAATAATTTGCACTTAAAAGTTATTACTTAGTTTATAGAATAGTAGTGATTAATTTATTCTATCTATTCAAAAAAGCTAATCTTAATAAAAAGGTGTGTTTACTAATTTGTATATGAGAAATAAAAAAACGAGGTATATTACTTATGCGCTTTAAGCTAGGAATTTTATTTACTATTTTTGCTATATTTTTTGCTTTGGCTGAATTTTCAAGTTTAAGTTACGCTCAAATTTATAGAGATATACAACCTTCAACTCCAGAAGGGAGGGATTGTGCAGCTCATTGTACAGTTCGTCGTGATAACTGCAGGAGTGAATGCATTACCGAAGATTGTAGGATCAATTGTGAGTCCAACTATCATATTTGTTATACCGACTGTGGAGGTACAGTGATAGTGAGGTAATGTTTTTATATGCTTGGTTTTAGCTTTGTAATTCTGAGCATAGTGTTTTTTTATTATAGCTAAGGCATTATAAAAGAGATATAAACTATAGAGATAGGCTTGTGTATAAGCGTATGCAGCGTAACTATGCAAGCTGATCTCAAAAAGTTCTTTAGATTATTTTAAAATGAGATTTTATATTATATCTTTATGAGCCTAAGTATATGGAATTTTTCTATTTTAAGGTCAAAATCAAAGCTATAAAATATAGATAATGATTTGAGACATCTTCCTTTTGTTCCTTTCTATACATTAAAACTAACTAGCTTATCTATTTTTTAGATAGATTTTCTTGATTTTTGATTTAATCACTAAAAATAAGTTTTAGAAATGAAAGACATTATTATATTATATAGGGGAACTAGTAATATAAAAGAACTTACACATTTGACTAATCATCTTGAGGTTTTTGGTAAAAAAATGGCGCAAGATCCACTTGAATTAAGTGTAGACGAAATTGCTTCTCAATATGTAACTCAGATAGGGCGTAACGAAAATGCATCTGCCAATGCTTCAGGCAGGGATACAGTATTTACATCTTATACTTTAGATAAGGAGGAGGCTTTACGTTTCGGTAAAGGCACTTGCCTTATTATAGCTTTATCACTTGACGCTTGTAAATTTTATGAAGGAGTAGATGATTTGAAAAAGAATGTTGAGCAAGGGAAATATCCTATATTATCTGGTCAAGGTAAAGAAGTATTAGTTCCTAAAATACGCTGATATTATCTGTTGCTTCTTATGTTTATAATAAGATTACTGAAGTTAAAGATTTGTTAAAGCTAAAGACTGAAGAATTAACTAAGGAGGAAAGTATAAAAGAGACTTTTGTTCAAAAATCAAAAAAGTCTAATATTAGTAAACTCGGTTCGGGATTAGAACTGAATAAGAGATAAAAGGTTTGGAGTATTTGATGCAATAAGAAGCGATTGCATATATGTAATATAGGAGAGCGTTACAAATGGAGCGTTGCCTTATGTATTGTAGATCCGAATCTGGCCTTGAGTAAGAAGAACGAGGTTTCAACGATAGATCGTTTTCTGAATAGAATCTTTTAGAATAATGGAATTAGGCGGCTTTTCATGACTTTTTTTATCTACCAAGGAGACTTCAATAGTTAAAATTAGCGGTAAGCTTGGAAAGCCTATATTAATAGGTGAGCGTCAGTGAACCTGCGAAATTTGACAACGCAGATGTTGAAGTATCAAAGGTATACTACGCTATTTTTATATTAATCATGTGATAATCCAGCAAAACTATGGCTTAAGAATGATAAGGCGATAAAAGAAAGAATATTAGTAGGCTCTAAATTGAAATACTCTACTATCGTTTCTTCTTGATTAGGCATTGCTTCTACTAAATGCAAGTTATTCATAGGATTAATATCTGTTTCGCTTATGATATTGATTCCCTGTGCATTAGCTAGAGTATTGCCGACCACTTGTCCTGTTTCGTGAAAGTGTGATAATTGCGCCATAAGCTTTTCGTCTAAGGGGTGTGATGGATTCAAGATAATGTTAATAACTTCTTTTAAGTTTAGACCTAAATACTTTTTAATATCAAGATTCATCACTTTATATCTCTTCAAATCTTTTTGCAGTATTAGCTCATAATCATCATGATTTTTCACTAATTTAATACTACTAAATTTAGCAAACAGTTCTTTCAATGAATTATTATAAGTAGTTTCAGTGTGCTTAATATGTGTTTTATCATCGTAATTTTTAGGATTATTCAGGATAATACTATTATCGTTAAGCCTTTTTAAACCTAAGAACTTCTCAGGTAATTTAGGAGTTTTTAAATCTTTTTTATCTTGGTTAATTTCACCTAATTCAGATTCATAAGATGGTATGATACCAAGATCATTTTTAATATTTTCAAGTAGTAACGATACTTTATTAAACTCATGAAAAGCTTCTGATACTTTAAACTGATTTAAAATTTTAAAAAGCAGTGTAGCATCATTTATCTTACTAATTTTTTCGTTAGATAATTTTAAAAATGCATATTTAAGCATTGATTCTTTGCTGTGAGTCAAATCCTTACTATTACTGATGTAATTCATTAATTTATAATTATCTGCTGATAATGCTTCATTAATGATATCTTTATTTGAATTATTAAGTGAGAATTCGAGAGATTCAGTTTTATGCTCAGCAGCTTTCAAAGTTTTCTCAACATCAATGCTATATTTATCTGCTTTATCAAATAATACTTTGAGCGATTGCGTGTTATGCTCAGCAGCTTTCCTAAATA